>JBITAD010000254.1:0-3353 GCA_044439945.1 Blastopirellula sp. JB062 | reverse complement strand
TGGTTGAACGCTCATTCTTGATCACTCGCAAAATTGATCCGAATTGGTGACTCGCAAATGTAGGATAAAGTCTTAGCGGATGCTTTTGATTGCGTAGAAGTTGCGTACAAGCCGCAATCGCCGGCTGGCGTAATCAGCACAGTCAGTCTGGCCCGATTTAACGGTATCCTCTAAACTGCCGGCGTTTTCGCTTTCCCCCTGCTAGCAATAGTGAGTCCAAGGATGGACATTCGCCGCCGCGCAGCGCTAGGTCTGATCACGTTGATCTTGGCGATAAATTGCGCATCGCTCGTAAAAGCCGCAGGCAAATTCGCCGCTGACGCCGCCTTGCATGACGTCCATTTCCAAGATCCGCAGGTTGGATTCGCCGTCGGAGATCATGGAGCCATTTGGGCGACCCGCAACGGGGGCGCAAGCTGGGACCAAATCCGCTCAGACGTCGATGTTGCGCTGCATGCGATCTACTTTGCCGACCAAGAGCGAGGCTGGATCGTGGGGGGAACGGTCACCCCTTACAGCCGGAAGACGCAAGGCGTCGTGCTACGCACGCTTGATGGCGGTCGCACCTGGAGAGAAATCTCGAATATCAACTTACCGTGTCTGTATGACGTCGCATTTACGACTTTGAACCATGGTTTCGCCGTCGCCGATCCTTCGCCAATCTATCCGACCGGTCTGTTTGAAACGCGCGACGGCGGACGAAGCTGGCGACCGCTTATGCTCGATAATCCGCATCCCTGGCGATCGTTGGCGCCCCTACCGAACGGAGGACTGTTGCTGGCCGCCGCCGACGGAACCACAGCCTGGTATGACGAGGGAGTCTATCGCGAATCATTGTCAGCCGATCCTAATCGTCGCTTGAATCAAGTTCAACTCAACCCGCAAGGCGCAACCGCCGTGGTCGGCGACGGCGGCATGATCCTGTCAAGTGACGATCATGGCATCTCTTGGACTTCGCGCGGCAGCGCACTACCCGAAGCTATCGGCGACGCATTTGACGCCCGTGCGATTGATATTCAGTCCGATCGGATCACGCTCGTCGGTTCTCCCGGTTCGATCGTGCTGACGTCGAAAGACGGCGGCGCGAACTGGGAATCATTTCCAACGGGCGTTCGCACGCCGCTCAATGCGGTCACGTTTGTCGACAAACAGCATGGTTGGGCGGTTGGCTCGCTCGGTATGATTCTGGCTACGCATGACGGCGGAGCCAGTTGGCGACCGCAGCGTCGCGGCGGCGAACAAGCCGCCCTGCTGGGCGCTTTCCGCAGCGGCGAGAAACTTCCGTGCGAAGCGTTCAGCCGCTTGTCCGCCGCCGAAGGCTATTTGACGGCAATCGAAATTATCGGCAGCCCCGAGCAAGCGTCGCCGCTCGAACTGCAATATGAGGATCGCGTTCGAGCCGCTTGTCTGCAGCTAGGCGTTAGCGATACGAGCCACGCCGCCAGCTTTCCGCTTCCGAGCGATAAGATCGGCCTGGACGGGCGCAAGATCGTCGAGCTATGGAATCAAACGAACGACGGCGCCGCCTTGAAGCAGGCCGAAGAGCGTATGGTTCGGCAATTGCGAACTTGGCGACCTCAAGTGGTGCTGACCGAATACGCCGATCCGCGCGGCGCCGATGCGACGGGCTATTTGATTAATCAAATCGTTCTCTCCGCAGTTGAAAAAGCGGCCGATTCAAACGCGTATCCCGACCAACTTGCAGGCTTACGCCTGACGCCCTGGACGGTCAAAAAAGTCTTCGCCGCGCTGCCGCCTGGGCAGGACGGCGCAATCACGGTAAACGGCACGCAGATTGCGCCGCAATTGGCGATGTCGTTTAACGAACATGCCGCCGCCGCGCGCAGCTTGCTGCATGGCGACGAACAGGCGACCCCAGCGGCGCTGGCGTTTGAACTCAATCGCAACTCGCTGCCGAGCGAATTCGGAGATCGCGATTTCTTTTCGGGCATCCCGCTCGATTCGGGCGGCATTTCTCGACGCGCAGAACGAACTTTGGCATCGACGAATCTCGACGAATTACGACGCATGGCGCAGCGGAGGCATAATGTTCAGCGAATTGTCGCAACCGCTCGTCTGCGACTCAACGGCGGCGCGTCTTGGCTGGCTCAACTAGGCGATTTAACCAGCGATCTGCCCGGCGATACCGGCCCGCAAACGCTTTATCAATTGGCGATGCACCAACATTCGAGCGGACATGGTCCCATTGCGGCCGAAGTGCTCTCGACGCTCGTCGAGCGTTTTCCCGATCACCCATTGGCCGAAAAATCGGCCGCCTGGCTATTGACCTTTTACGGCAGCCGCGAAGTCGCTGATCGATTCGCCACGCAAGACTCGACGGCCGAAGCGACGCCGCTGGCCGCCGAATTTCGCCCCACGGCCGTGACGCCAGCCGCCGCTTTTCTGCCGATCGACGAAACTACGAACTCAACCGGCATGCAAGCGCAGGGCGATTCCGTTTCGATTGGTCGCAATTTCGCCGACATCGCCGCCCAGCTTGCGCAAGAGTATTCGCAGAAATATCCGACGATGCTTGCTCGACCTGAAGTCGCTTTTACCGTATCGCGCGCTCTCAGCAGCGAGACCTCGTCTCGTAGCTCCGAAAATTTGTTGCATCGTCTTATTTCGCGCGGCTCGAGAGATCCCTGGAGCGAGTGCGCCCAGTCTGAATTTGTGCTAGGGCGAAACGTCGGCATCCCCCCCAAGACAATCGCCATGTGCGTGCGAGCCGCGTCTCCTCCCAAATTAGACGGCCGGCTCGACGACCCAACCTGGGCGCATAGCAAGCCGTTTCACTTGTTAAGCTCGAAACGAGACGACGCAAGTTGGCCAGCGGCGATTTTTCTCGCGTATGACCAGGAATATTTGTATTTCGCAATTCGCGCAAAGCATGCTCCTAGCTCCAATTACGACAAACGCCCGCCAGGTCCGCGTAAACGCGACGCCGATTTGTCGAAACGCGATCGCGTCGAATTGTATCTCGACATCGATCGCGACTACGCTTCTTATCATCAGTTGAGCGTCGATTGGTGCGGCTGGACGCAAGAATCAAGTTTCGGCGATCCGACTTGGGACCCTCAATGGTTCGTCGAAGCGGACGACGTCGCCGGGGTTTGGACCGTCGAGGGAGCAATCTTGCTAAGCGATCTGGCGAAAACGCCCCCAACCTCCGGCGATACTTGGAGCATCGGCCTACAGCGCATCGCCGCCGGCAGCGGTTTTCAATCTTGGACGACTCCGGCCGCACCCGAGGTTTTGCCTGCCGGCTTCGGCTTGCTCCGATTTCAATAACAACAGAGCCCAAGGCCATGGCATATTTGATCGGCGTCGACGAAGCAGGCTATGGGCCTAAT
>JBITAD010000253.1:0-3364 GCA_044439945.1 Blastopirellula sp. JB062 | reverse complement strand
CCAGCCAGCCAAGCGGCGCTGTTAACCAGATCGAGTACGTCGCCAAGCAAGACGACGTCGATCGACTCTAGCGGACGATAGCGATCGTCAACGCGCCACGAAGCGCGCACCGCCATATCTTGCAATTGATCGACGAACATGCCGAACGCGTCCGCATCAAGCGTTTGCGCGGCGGTTCCATCGGTTAAATGAAGATCGCTGACGATGACGAGCATGTGCATCCCCTTAATGGATGTTGCGCGACAACCGCGCATGACCCGTCGTCATTTTTCGGAAACGGTCGTATCGAACGTGAAGCATATTCCGAGAAAACCGCCCACATTCGCCCGGAGAGCGACTTACAATAAAGAAATCGCCCGTTTTGCTAGCAAAGACCGCAATGCACGCACCCTCTCGTATCTTGTTCGGCTCCGTTGCGACGGCCAGCATTTTGATTCTCGGATCGATCTTGCTAGCAGCCGCTTGGCTGGCTGCCGACGGACCGAAAACGACGGTCCGCCGCGCGAAGGCGCCGCTACCGCAGCAGGTCGCCGCCGACGGTTACGTCGGTTCCAAGTCGTGTCTCGAATGTCATGCCGAGCAATGTCAGTCGTGGAACGCGTCGCACCATCGCCGCATGACTCAGTTGGCGACGTCCGACGCGGTGTTAGCGCCGTTCGACGGGCGCACGATGACGCTGTACGACCAAGCTTACCGGGTCGAAAGGCGCGACGATCAGTACTGGGTGGAAATGCCCAATTTGTATGGAGACGCCCAGGCCAGTCCGCGCATCGAACGTCCGATCGTCATGACGACCGGATCGCACCAAGAACAAGTTTATTGGTTTCCGAGCGATGACGGCGCGTTACGCATGTTTCCTTGGGCCTACCAAATTCGAGCCGAAAAATGGCTGCCGGTCGACTCGATCTTCGTCACTCCCAAGCGCGATTCGGTCGCGCTGCGTCCGACCTGGAATCATCGCTGCATTCAATGCCATACGACGCATCCCCGGTCGCATCAATTTGATCTGCGGCATCCGGCCGAAGTCGCCGAATTGGCGATCTCGTGCGAAGCGTGCCACGGGCCGGGCGAAGCGCATGCCGCCGCACATCGTTCGGGTCAAGGAGACGGATCGATCGTCAATCCGGCGAAACTGTCTCACCAGCGATCGTCGGAAGTTTGCGGGCAATGCCATAGCGTCCATTCGACGTTTGACGACGCGCATGCTCATCGCATCGATCGGCAAGGGGGCGACTATCGTCCCGGCGACGAGTTGTCCAAGGCGAAAAAGTTGCTGGTCGAAGGATCGGTCGATCAGTTTTGGTCTGACGGCATGGTCCGCGTTTCAGGACGCGAGTTTACCGGTCTACGTGCATCGCAATGTTATCAGCAGGGCGAAATCTCTTGCGTCAGTTGCCATCAAATGCATCAGTCGAGCGAAGATCAGCGGCCTGCCCATCAATGGGCCGAAGATCAATTGCGTCCTGAGGCGCTCACCAACTATGCTTGTACGCAATGTCATGCGGAAATCGCCTCGGACGTTTCGGCTCATACGCGCCACCTTCCAGATTCTAGCGGCAGTCGCTGCGTGAACTGTCACATGCCGCATACGGCGTTCGGATTGCTAAAAGCGTCGCGCAGCCACTGGATCGACAGTCCTCGAATTGAACCGATGAGCCAAGCGATCGATTGGAACTCGGCGCGTCCTAACGCTTGCAATCTCTGCCATTTAGATCAAAGCTTGGGTTGGTCGGCCGATCATTTGCATGCCTGGTTCGGGCACGAAATACCTGATTTGCCCGCTGAAGAACGCCAAGTGGCGGCGGCGATCTTGTGGCTTGTGCGGGGAGACGCCGGACAGCGAGCGCTGTTGGCTTGGCACTGCGGTTGGCCGGCGGCCCAGCAAGCGAGCGGAACCGCATGGATCGCGCCTTACCTGGCGCAATTGCTTGACGATCCGTACGCGGCGGTTCGCTTTGTCGCGGGCGAAACGATCGAGCGTTTGCCAGGTTATGAAGAGTTCGCCTTTGATTCGCTGGACGACGAGGCCGTTTTAAGACAAAAGGCCGCCGCATTGCTGCAACTTTGGCAAGCGACTCCGCCGCCGGCGGCCGACCGGCGGCCCGAATTGCTGATCGACGCCGACGGACAGCTCGATCAAGATCAAATCGAGCTGTTACGTTTGTTACGAGACGAGCGGCCGATCAATCTGGCCGAGTAACCGCTTACGCTTCTTCAATCCAAGGCAGCTTGCCGGTCTCTAGCATGCGATGCGCGTTTTCGACTTCCTCGTAATATTCGCGTCGCGACAATTTTCCGGCGGCCGCTTCGTCGAGCACGATCACCACCTCGCGATGCAGTTGCAAGGCGCTGGCGGTCACTTGGGCGGCGACGGGACCCTCAATCGTGGCGGCGATCGCATCCGCTTTGTTTTCGCCGAACGCCAGCAGTAAACAACGGCGCGATTCGAGAATCGTACCGACTCCCATTGTGATCGCCAGTTTCGGCACCGCGTTTTCGCTGCCGAAAAAACGTGCGTTGTCACGAACCGTTTCCGGCGCCAACGTCTTCAGTCGAGTTCGACTGCCGAGCGACGAGCCGGGTTCGTTAAACGCGATATGTCCGTCGGTCCCAATGCCTAGCACTTGCAATTCGATGCCGCCTGCCTCGGCGATCAGTTGCTCGTAGCGCTCGCCATATTTTTCAAAGTCTAACGCGCGTCCGTCAGGCACATGGGTGTTGCGGACGTCGATATTAATTTTGTCGAATAAATTTTTCTGCATGAAGTAGCGATAGCTTTGCTCATGCGACGGCGGCAAGCCGACATATTCGTCGAGGTTAAAGGTCGTCACTCGCGAGAAGTCGAGACCTTCCTCTTGATGCATGCGGATCAGTTCGCCGTACAGTTTGAGCGGCGTTCCGCCGGTCGCCAGGCCCAGGGTGCAAACCGGTTTTTGACGTACCAAACGCGCCACCATTTGCGCGGCGCGGCGACTGGCCGCTTCGGGGGTCGATTCGATAATGACGCGCACGACGGATACTCCAAACGTGTGGGGGAACAGGGCTCACACGGCATGCAAGCTGCAAATAAAGCCTGAAAGCTCACTAGCGCTTCCAGCGCGAACTTTGATAATACGCGCTTGACCGGGCAAGCAAAAGAGTCTGCACAGACCCGACAAAATTCGGCGCAGAATTCATCTGGCGACTGATCCCGCTTCGCCGTTATAATCCCACGCCTACGTCATCAGCGAACTGCGCAACGGCCAGAACAAGGAGGTTTCGACCATGCGATCGATCGCGGTACTCAATCAGAAAGGCGGAGTCGGTAAAACGACGACCGCCGTCAATCTCGCCGCAGGTCTGGCTCGCGCTGGAAAGCGCGTCT
>JBITAD010000252.1:0-3366 GCA_044439945.1 Blastopirellula sp. JB062 | reverse complement strand
GCGCTGTCGGCTCGCAGCACCCACAAACGGCCGTCAACAATTTCGGTCACATAGCCGGGCTGGGCGACCAGATAGGCTTCGATCACGCCGGAATCGCGCGATTTCATCGTCTCACGTTTCGGGCCGACGCCGACCTTGGTGATATGCTCGGCCGGCTCGCCATTTTCGGAAAAATCTTTCCAGGCGTCGCTATCCGCTTGGAAGACCCACACGCGGCCGTCTTCGTCCAGCGCCGTCCGAAAACCGGGCTTCTCATATTGATAGGCGGCGATCGTCGCGGCGTCGTCCGATTTCAACGTCGCGCCCATCGGCCCGACCCCGGGGCGAATCACTTGCTTAGCCGGTTCGCCAGACTTGAAAAACTCTTTCGCGGCGTCGCTCCCTTCGCGCAACACCCATACCCGGCCATCTTCCAAAGCCGTGACAAAACCAGGCTTTGCGGCGACGTAGCCCAAAATGGTTTCGGTCTCGTCCGATTTAAGCGTCATGCCCGAAGGGCCGACGCCGGGGCGAATCACTTGTTTGGCCAGTTCGCCCGCTTTCAGAAAATCGGCCAAGTTGGCGTTCGTCAAATCGAAAACCCACAAACGACCATCCTCTTCAAAAGTTGCGTAGCCCGGCTTGTCGAACGCCGCCTTATCGGCCGAAGTTTTCACGACCTCGCCCGACGGCAAATAATAGAGCCAGTACCAATCGCTTTTTTTCGGATCGATGCCGGCTTTCGCACGGTAACACGCGGTCAAGCCGATCGTCTCGCCATCTTGCAGGTGCTTGACGACGAAGATCGAGCCGTAGTCTGGGGCGTCGAAGCTCTGCGCGCCCTTCGCGTTGGCGAAAACCTTCGACTCGCGCGCGGCGACTTTCGGCGCGGGCACAGTTTCGGGCAATTGCGGCACGGTCTCCCACTTGTCGAATTTGCCGTCCAGATACGTCCAAAAATCTTCGGCAAACTGTTGATGTTTTTCCGATCTTCGTTCGCTCGCCGCGGCCGTATTGAACGCAACGCAAAGCAAAGCAAGACCAACTAAGGCGCCAGTGAGTCGAGACATCGTTTTTTCCAGGGAATCGGTAAAGGGAGCGTAACGGAATGCGGTTTACGTCGGACTAACCGAAACGACCTGTGACGTAGGCGTTCGTTTCGGTCAATTTGGGATTGGTGAAAATGTCGACGGTCGGACCAAATTCGACCAGACGACCCAAGTACATGAACGCGGTATAGTCGCTGATCCGCGACGCTTGTTGCATGTTGTGGGTCACGATCAAAATCGAGTACTCTCCGCGCAATTCGCGAATCAGATCTTCAATCTTGCTGGTCGCGATCGGATCGAGCGCCGAGCAAGGCTCGTCTAGCAGCAACACCTCAGGCTCGCTGGCGATCGCCCGCGCAATGCACAAGCGTTGCTGCTGCCCGCCTGAGAGACTCAAGCCGCTTTCGTGCAGGCGGTCTTTGACTTCATCCCAGATGGCGGCGCCTTTCAAGCTATGTTCGCAGACTCCTTCGAGCACGCCCCGGTTGCGTTCGCCGTCGATCCGCAGCGGATAAACGACGTTCTCGAAGATGCTCATCGGAAATGGGTTCGGCTTTTGAAAGACCATTCCCATTCGCTTACGCAATTCGATTACGTCGACCCCGGCGTCGCAGATCGAATCGCCGTTCAGAACGATATCGCCTTGAATGCGAACGGTATCGATCAGGTCGTTCATGCGGTTGACGCAGCGCAGCAGCGTCGACTTGCCGCATCCCGAAGGTCCGACCAGCGCGGTGACCTGCCCTTTGGGGACCGGCATGTTGACGTTATATAACGCCTGCTTTTCGCCGTACCAAAGATTAAAATCTTTGATCTCCAGGACGCACTCTTCGCGTTTTACCGAATCGTGAATGACCGAATCGAATTCATGCCCTTGGGCGATTAGTTCCAACCGATTCTGGCGTTCTTCAGCAGGCTGCTGGGCAGCGGAGGGAATCTCGTTCACGCTGTTTCTCGTTTGAGGGGATGTCTCAATTTCGCGTTGCGTCGTCATTTTCGCGGTCTTGCCTCCGTCCAGTCGCTTAAAACTGCCCCGGTTGGAAACGTCGCCGCAGACGGGCTCGGAGCCAGATCGCCGACAAATTCAGCAAGGCGATCACTCCGATCAACAACAACGTCGTGGTATAAACCATCGGTTTCGCCGCTTCGCTATTTTGGCTTTGAAATCCGAGATCGTAGATATGAAAACCAAGATGCATAAAACTGCGATCAAAGTGCAAAAACGGCGGAGTCAGGTCGATCGGCAGCTCGGGCGCCAGCTTTAAAACGCCGACCAACATCAACGGGGCCACTTCGCCGGCGCCGCGGGCCATCGCCAAAATCATGCCGGTCATGATTCCCGGCAACGCATGCGGCAAGACGATTCGCCAAATGGTTTGCCATTTGCTCGCGCCGCAACCGTACGAACCTTCGCGTAGCGAGTTGGGAACCGCCGCCAACGATTCCTCGGTCGCGACAATTACGACCGGCAACGTCAGCAACGCCAACGTAATGCTGGCCCAAGCCAAACACCCTTTGCCGAATACGGGGTTAGGCAGGTGCGAAGTGAAGAAGCCGTTGAATTCGGGCGTGGTCGCCAGCGCCACGAAAAAAGAAGCGGTCGCCGCGACCCACAAAAACAACGCGATTTTGCCGAGCCATTGATTGCGCCGGCCGGTCAACTGCCGCCGGTTGCCGACGGCGTAAATCGACATGATAAACGCGCCGCAAGCGGTCGCCGCAAGCACGCCCAACAACAGATACCAACGCCCCGACGAAAGAACCGGCAAGTCGGCGTTGCGCGGTCCGCCGTCGATATATCGCCCGACGTTGCCAATTAAGAACGCGAAACCGAAGACGCCGAACACGATGCTCGGCACGCCGGCCAGGTTGTTAATGCTAATGCGGATCGCGCTGACGATCGGGCCCGGCTTGGCGAATTCGCGTAAATACAAAGCCGCCAACACGCCGAAGGGAACGACCAAAATCGACATGATCATCGTCATGGCGACGGTGCCCCAAATCGCCGGAAAGACGCCCCCTTCCGAGTTCGCTTCGCGAGGTTCGTCCATCAGAAACTCGCCCCAGCGCGACGCGTAAACGCCCAATTGCCCCGCGACGCTCAACCGATTGGCCGGAAACGCACGGACGATTTCGGCCAGCGGAATATCTTTGTCGATCTCTTGCGCCGTCTGCATGTGCAGCACGTAGCGAGCGTTCTCTTGGTTCAGTTCGTTAATGCGCTGCTGCAAGTTGACGGTTCGCTCGGTCGAGTCTTTCCGGATCCGAAGAAATTCTTCGACGGCCGCTTGAGTCGAGTCCGGCATTTCGCCGATCAACTGCTCGATCTCGGCGATTC
>JBITAD010000251.1:0-3393 GCA_044439945.1 Blastopirellula sp. JB062 | reverse complement strand
CCGACGTCGACATGCTGTCCGGACTGCGTAAGCTGACCGAATTACGACAGTCGAACGAAGAAGAACGTATCTCACGACTACTTTCAAAACTCGACTTGAACGACGACAATCAATTGGAACGTCGCGAGATTGCAAGTTGTCTAGCTCAGGCTCGTTTTCGCGAGACCGAGACTGGACGCCAAGCGGCTCGCATTTTTTACCGGATTGATGACAATCATGACGGCGTATGGACCATCGAAGAGGTAACGAAGAACGTTCGCCTTGCCGGGGGTCCGGACCAAGAATTCGCGCGAAAGACTCGCATATGGGATCAGAACCACGACGGCGTGGTGAATTTCGTGGAGGCGGAGTTTAGCGCTTCGGCGCTGCAGCGTGAGTTCCAATCAATCGAAGGTAAGCTTTTCGACTCGCAACTTTTGGCCCAGGCCCAACGTTTGATCGCTACGTTTAATCGTAGCGGCGACGACTCCCTCTCTGGTCGCGAACTGACCCGAGCCCTGGAATCGCCTGAAGTTGCCGCCGCAGCTCAAGGTCGCAAGACCTTAACGCTGCACCAGCTTTACCTCCATCTGGAAACGAAAGCGCTCGGACTCTAATCCGCGTTCCATCACGTCGCCCCTCAAATTATCGCAGCGCACGTCAGCCAGCCAGCTTGGACGTCGCTGCGACGCAAGAAGGAGCGAGTGCGCATGTTGCAGGCATTGCGAGGCGTTGAACCTCAAGATTCAGCCGACTTAGGATGGCTCACCAGCCTATCAAACGATCAATCGTCCGCCCTGCAGGAAAACCGGTCCTCTTCCTGGCAAGAGGACGCCGACGAAACCGAAGCCGCGTGCGACGTCGCCAAATCGCGTCGCGATTCATGGGACGACGATGCGCTGCGACGTTATTTAAACGAAATGTCGCAATCAGCGCTCCTCTCGGCCGAAGAAGAACGACTGGCCGCCGATCGAGTCGTCGCATGCCGACGCCGCTATCAGCGCCGCTTGTTCGGCTGCGGAGTCGCCGTAAAAAAAGCCGAAAAGCTGATTCTCGAAACGCTTGAAGGATCGCGCCGACTCGATCGCACCTTCGAGGTCACGGTCACCTCCGCCGAGCGCAAAAGAGCGGAACTCGCCAAACTGCGCCAAGCGTTGACCGAGCTACAAACGGCGCAGCAGCGTAATGCGCAAGACCTCGGGGCGGTCCTCTCGTCCGACTCGACCGCGCTGCGGCATCAAGCGATCGAGCGCGTCGTACGCCGACGGTATCAAATGGCGATCTTGATCGAAAAGCTGCGGCTGCGTACGAAGTTTCTGCCCGAGATCTTGGCGCAGATCAGCCAATTGGCGCACGAGCTGCGAGCTCGCCGTAGCGATCTGCGCGACCTGACCAACTTTCAGCTTCCTCGCTGCGGCGACAGCGCAGAGATTTGGGTCGAAAAATATCAAGAGTTTCCAGAAACGCTCGTTTGGCAATATCCGCGAATTCGCCATGCGCACGAGAGTCTTTGTCGCGCCCAACGCGCGCTGACCTCGGCCAATCTGCGGCTGGTCGTTTCGATCGCCAAATCGTTTCGCAGCCGAGGACTCTGTTACCTTGATTTGATCCAAGAAGGAAACTTGGGCTTAATGAGAGCGGTCGAAAAATTTGATCCTTCGCTCGGCTACAAGTTTGCGACCTACGCCACCTGGTGGATTCGGCAAGCGATCATGAAAGGGGTCGCCGATCAAAGTCGCACCATCCGGCTGCCGGCGCGAATGCAAGATCGCATTCAAAAAGTGAACGTCGCCAAAGCGATTTTGTCGCAGCAGCATCGTAGCGACCCGCCGATCGAGTTGACCGCCCGGCAAGCCGATCTGACCGAGCGCGAAGTGATCGCCGCCGACCGACTGGGACGAACCGTCGTTTCGCTCGACGCGCAAACGAACGACGAAGACTCGCTAGGCGATCTGATCGCCTGCTCTTCGGGCGATCCCAACACTTTGACCGAGCGGCGCGTCTCGCAAGCGATCGATCAATTGCTGACCGAGCTGACCGGACGCGAGCAAGAGATCATTCGCCGACGCTTCGGCATGTACGACGGTCGGGTGCAAACGCTCGAAGAAGTCAGCCAAGCCTTCTCGGTTACGCGAGAACGGATTCGTCAGATCGAAGCGGCGGCGCTCCGCAAACTACGACAGCCTCATCTGGTTCGCAAGCTTGACGGCTTAATCGAAGAACAAGCGTTCGGCGCGGCGCCGGTTTAATCGCCCTGCTTAGCCCAACATGAACAATTCCGATCCGCACTCTTCGGTGATGACTTCGCCGAAGAGCGTATGCGGCGCCGAATCATAAATCGCGACCGGCAATATTTGGCCGACTTGCCGACGATTGCCGTCAAACACCACAATTCGATCGCAATGGGTGCGTCCCGTTAACTGCACGACCGGCGAATCCTCGGCCGTTTCTTTTCGGGCAGCCGTCTTGCTAATGCCTTCGACCAGCACTTTCACCGTGTTGCCAATCTGCCGCTGATTGTCTTCCAGGCTAATTCGATTCTGTACTTCTAACAGCGCGTTGTTCCGCTCTTGTTTTACCGTGTGCGGCACGTCGTCTAGAAACAGTTCGGCGCCGCGCGTTCCTTCGCGCTGACTGTACTTGAAGATAAAGCTGTTCTTAAAGCGGCACTCTTCGACCAAATCGACCGTCATCTGAAAATCCGCTTCCGTCTCGCCGCAAAAGCCGACGATAAAGTCGCTGCTGACGGCGGCGTCCGGCACCCCTTCGCGAATTCGCCGCATCATGTCGCGATATTGCTCGACCGTGTAGCCGCGCTTCATTCGCTTCAGCATTTCGTCAGATCCGCTTTGGGCGGGAACGTGCAAGTAAGGCGAAACCTTGTCGAGCTCGCGCACCGCCGTTAGCAACTCGTCCGTCATATCTTTCGGATAGTTCGTGACGAACTTAATTCGACGGATCCCGTCAATTTCGTGAATCGCCGCCAGCAAGTCGGCCAAATTCCAACGCTTGCCGCTCGCGTCGACGCTGCGATAACTGTTGACCGTTTGGCCGACAAGCGTGATTTCGACCGTGCCTTGCTCGGCCAGATGCCGGGTTTCGGCCAAGATATCTTCGGGCGGTCGACCTTGCTCCGGCCCCCGCACGCTCGGCACGATGCAGTAGGTGCAAAACTTATCGCAGCCGATCTGAATCCGCACGTACGCCTGAAAAGGAGTCGGCCGCATCTCGGGATCGCGAAGCGGATCAAAGCTCTCATGACTCCGCGCAATCTCAACGCGCGATCCGTCGCGACGCCCCAGGCTCACTTCAATCTGGCGCCCTTCTCCGGCGATCACCTTATCGATCAGCGTCGGAATTTGATGCAACTGCCCAGGCCCGACCACCAAGTCGACGTAGGGCGCCCTTTGGAAA
>JBITAD010000250.1:1904-3403 GCA_044439945.1 Blastopirellula sp. JB062 | reverse complement strand
TTGTCGGTCTGTTGGGCATCGCGTTGGTCGTAGGGTGCGGTTCAGGCACTGACGGATTACGACTCGTTCCTGTATCTGGAGTCGTCGATTATGAGGGGGAGCCTGTTCAAGATGGGGTCATTCGGCTGATTCCGAGCGATGGAACGCAAGCTCCGGTCCGCGTCCGCAAGATTCGGCAAGGGGCTTACGAGTTTACGGGGCGCTCGGCGGCGGCTGAGGGGACGTATCGAGTCGAGATCCGCGCCTATCGTCCGTTGGCAGGCGCCGTGCCGTCAGCGCTCAAAGACGATCCCGCCTATGATGCGCCGCGCGAGCAGTATTTGCCAAAGCGATTTAACGCGGACTCGCAAATTGATCCGCTTGTCATCTCGAGTGAGGACAGCGAGATTCGCCAAGATTTTAATCTGTAAACAGGACGCAGTCCGGGATTCATACAAGTTATCAAGTTCTATTCTTCTGAAGGGTCATGCTCATGAAACGCTCGGCTTTTACGCTGGTTGAGTTGTTAGTGGTGATTGCGATCATCGGAGTTCTGATTGCGCTGCTTTTGCCGGCAGTTCAGCAAGCGCGCGAAGCGGCGCGGCGGATGTCGTGCAAGAATCATTTGCGACAAGTCGGTCTGGCGTTGCACAACTACCATGACGTCCATCTCAAGTTTCCGTTCGGTCGCATCGGCGATACGACCGTCGAACAGCAGTGTGCCCCGACGATGCTTCTCCCTTATTTGGAGCAAAGCGCGCTGTACGATCAGTTTGACTTTACGCTTCCGTTGATGCGCAAGTCAGGTTCGACCATCACGCCGAACGTCAACACGCCGCTTATCCAAACCCGTCTCGACGCTTTTCTTTGTCCGAGCAATCCGCAAGATGAAGGTCGTTACGTTACGTCGCAATTGCCTGGTCGAGATCACGCTTGGGGGACGCACTATGTTCCGGTGGCGCATAGCGGTAAGGATGGAGTGATGGCGCGAACCGCCCCTTTAGGCATCGTCGGGTCGAATCGTGACGGCATGTTTTATTATGATTCAAAGACGAAATTTCGCGACGTGATTGACGGAACGACCAATACCCTGGCGTTTACCGAGATCGTCGGCGACGCCCCGGGATCGAATGATCTGTTCGCTTGGGCGATGTTTTCAGGAGGCGCCGGCGTGATGGGCGGGGTGAATTCTAATTTCCCCGACTTGGACGGCTTTTACACGGCAAGCGACGATTTTACGGGGCCTTCCAGCTATCATCCCGGCGGTTGCCATGTGGCCTTGGCGGACGCTTCGGTCCACTTCATCTCCGAGAACATCGATCTGGACACCTTGCAAAATTTGGCTGCTCGTAACGACGGCCAAGTGATCGAAGAGTACTAATCGGGGTTATCAATCTTAGGACGCTCGCTTCGCGCTTCTAGGCGAGCGTCGTCGCCTGCCGGCGTAGATCATCGCTTTCGCTTCCAAGGATTCGCCTGAATATGTCTAATAGCCGTACCGCTTGTTTTATCGTCGCCTT
>JBITAD010000250.1:0-1894 GCA_044439945.1 Blastopirellula sp. JB062 | reverse complement strand
CCTTGTTTCTGTCCGCCGGGGGCGGCGCGATATCCGCAAATGCCGAAGTTCACGAGATCGGCAATCGGTTGGAATTGTTCGTAGATGACGCTTTGATCGAGTCGACCGAGGGAGGCGTCTCGCAACAGGTGCAGCAGCCGAAGCCGCGAGAAGTCGTCATCGAGCATGACGAGCCATGGGAAGGAAACACCTGTGCGTACTATACGGTGTTTCAAGATAACGGCGTTTATCGCATGTTTTATCGCTCTCAGCAATTTACGACCAAACAAAATCCGCATTGGGGATTCGCCGCATACGCCGAAAGTAAGGACGGCGTGCATTGGACGAAACCGAATATCGGCGAAGTGACGTTCAAAGGCTCTAGCGAGAACAATATTCTAAGCCTGAAAAATGGCCGCAACGTGAATCATAACTTCACCGCGTTTCGCGACGATAATCCATCGACCCCCGATTCGGCGCGTTACAAAGGTTGGGGCGGTCTGGGGCATGGGCTCGACGCTTATCAGTCGGCGGATTGCTTGAAGTGGGAAAAAATTCAGGATAAGCCGCTGATAACCAACGGCAAATTCGATTCGCAAAATATCGCTTTTTGGGATGCGTATCGAAACGAATATCGCGCTTATTGGCGCATCTATCCTGGTCAAAAAGTGCGTGCGATTCGTACTGCTACCTCCAAGGATTTTTTGCACTGGGAGAATGAAGCCGATCTCCGCTACACGCATGGATTGCCGGCGGTCGAGCATCCGCCGGAAGATCTCTATACCAATGCGATTCAACCCTACTTTCGAGCGCCTCATTTGTTCGTCGGGTTTCCGACTCGATTTTTTGAAGAATCGGAGCAGGTCGAGCCCGTTTTTATGGCAAGTCGGGACGGCGTAACATTTCATTCGTTTCCGGACGCCGTGATCCCGCGCGACGCCCCGGATGATCGCGATTTGAATCGTAGCAACTACATGGTTTGGGGCATGGTGCAGTTGCCAGGAAAGCCGAACGAAATCTCCGTTTACGGAACCGAAAACTACTTTCAGTCGACGCCGAGTCGGGTTCGCCGTTTCGTTTATCGATTGGACGGCTTTGTCGCTTTGCACGCGGGCCCCGACGGCGGACGCGTCACGACCCGACCGTTGCGATACCAAGGAGAGAAACTGCTGCTCAACTTCGTCGTTCCTCCGCAGGGTGCGTTGAGCGTTGAGGTGTTGGACGAAGCTGGCGACGTGATCGGCGTATCCGAACCGCTTCAGGGAGATGCCGTCGACGCGGCGGTCGTATGGAAACGCGACCCGCATCTCAGCAAGGGAACCGTTCGACTTCGTTTCAATCTGAAAGACGCCGATCTCTATTCTTATCGATTTCAGTAGAGAGAAATTGCGGGGCCAACGGAAGCGGTGGCGCGAGAAGCGTCTCGAGGCGGTTTGACGGTCGGATTCGACGGCGTTTAGAATGCGTGCGACTTCACTTGTAAATTTGCGCACGATTTCTTCGTCTCTCGGATAAGCGGTTATTGGGATGTCGTCTCCGCCTCGCGTGTTGGTGCTGCTTTATCGCCAGGAAGGGTATGATCGAGCGATTTTGCGCGGAATCGCTCGCTATTCGCAATTGCACGGGCCTTGGCTGTTTTACGTTTCGAACGACTTGCCCGGCTTGCCCGAGGCGTTGCCGGAAATGTTCATCTCGTACGATGACAAGCGAATTTACGCCGCAACTTCGCAGCGAACGCAAATTCGCGCAGTCGATTTTCGGCGTTGGGGAATCGCCGGCGTCATCGGGCGTTTGCAAACGATCGGCATTGCCAAACATATTGAAAGGGCGCGTCTGCCGATGGTGGCGATGGATCTGTCTCGCCAGCAATCGGAAAAACGAAGCGACAATCCTCAGCTTGCCGAAATGAAGCCCG
>JBITAD010000249.1:0-3406 GCA_044439945.1 Blastopirellula sp. JB062 | reverse complement strand
GACATTCTCGTGCTACCTGACGCATATTGGTCAAAACCTGACGCATGGCCAATTGTTGCGCGAGCGCGAGCCAACGGCGCCTACGTCGTTACTCTGGTACACGATCTCATTCCGCTGACTCACCCAGAATTCGTTCCCGAATCCGCCCGATCCGTATTCTATGAATATGTGCGAGAGTTCGCGAAAAATTCTGACTTGATCGTTACCGTATCGGCGACCATTCGCGAGACGTTAATCGAACAACTGCCGCAACTATTGCCCAATCAAGAGGTATGCGGTGATATCCGAGCCTCATGCAACGGCGCTGAAATTAACGCCGTTCACGGCGAAGTAAGACAAGAAATACAGAACATCTTCTCCGATCAACAAAACGCACCTTTTATCATGGTCGCGACGCTTGATCCTCGCAAAAATCACGCCTATGCGCTTGAAGCCTTCGAACAAATCTGGCGAAATTCAGGCGATCAAAAGCTGTGTCTGCTTGGCGGGGTGACGAAACTCTGCCAAGATCTCGCGGAGAATATCAAGCGTCACCCTCTCTATCAATCTAAGCTGTTTATGTTTAACGACGCGAGTGACGCCGAGCTATGCTATTGCTACGAGAAATCGCGAGCGTTAGTCTTTCCTTCGATCGTTGAAGGCTTTGGGCTGCCCATCGCCGAAGCTCAATGGTTTGGCAAACACGTGTTCGCCAGCGACACGCCGATCCACCGCGAGGTAGGAGGCGAAGAATGCAGCTATTGCAGACTAGATGATCCAAACGACATGGCGAATCAAATCGCCGCTTGGGATGCGACGGTTGGCGCAAATCCCCCGCCGGTTCGTCGTTCCATTCAGCCCAAAACTTGGCGAGAAAGCAGCGAACTTCTCTTGAAGCATTGCCTCGAAGGTTATGCCGAGTGGAAATCGAACGTACCGCAAGCGAAACCAATCGCGGCCTAGCCCACCTTCCTCTCTCTCCTTGCGATCGATCTCAATCGCCTAAATTGCCCCTCAGCGATTTCCTGCTTGATCGTATAGAATTCGGCAGGCAGTTCTCTCGTCAATTGCCGTAACTCACGGCGTGCGCTATACTTCAGTTGTTCGCGAAGCTTTTTCGCGATCTTCTTGGTCATTGATACGCATGCCTAGCGAGCAGTCACGCCCATGTCGAAATTCTCCGCCTGCTTGGCCACTTTATCGCTCTTCATTTTCGGATCACTTTTTTTCTCGGCCTCGCCGACTCTTGCGGACCAACCGCCTAGCACCCCAACCAGTCCATATGCTGATATTGACGACGAATATGTTGAACTGATTCAAATGTTCGCCGACGCGCTTGACCAGGTCGATCGTAACTATGTCGAAAAGCTTGATCGCCGCAAGTTGATCGAGGCCGCAATTCGGGGGGTCAGTACTGAACTAGACCCGCACTCTCCCTATATCCCTCAAGAAAAACTGGCACGATTTCGCACTAGCCTTGACCAGCAGTTTGGCGGCATCGGCATTCAAATTGACGCCCGCAACGGCCAACTGATCGTCGCCAGTCCGCTGGTCGGCGGTCCTGCTTACGAAGCCGGCTTGGGCGCGGGCGATCGAATATTAGAAATCGACGGCGAAAGCACCAAGGGGATGACAATTGATGATGCGATCGCACGGCTCAAAGGCGAACCGGGCGATACCGTCTCGCTTGTCATTTATCACCCGGCCGAGTTCAAGACCGAGACCGTCGAGCTTGAACGGCAAATGATCCAACTGCAAACAGTGCTGGGAGACCAACGACTCGAAAATAACGACTGGGACTACATCTACGACCACGAGAATAAAATTGCGTACGTCCGCATTACGATCTTCAGCCGCAATACTGCCGAAGAATTCGCCGCGGTGCTTCAGCAACTCAAAAAAGCGGAGATTCGGGGACTGATCGTCGACCTCCGCTCCAACCCTGGCGGCCTGCTCAGCGCTGCGATCGAAATTGCTGACCGCTTTATTAATGAAGGCAAAATCGTAAGCGTACAAGGCCGCAATACGCCCAAGCGAGAATGGAGCGCCGTCCCCGACACGACGCTGGTCGACGTACCGGTCGCCGTCTTGGTCGATCACTTTAGCGCCAGCGCCAGCGAGATCGTGTCGGCTTGCCTCCAAGACCACGACCGTGCGGCGGTCATCGGTCAGCGCACTTGGGGTAAAGGAAGCGTCCAAAATGTTATAAACCTCGAAGATGGAAAAAGTGCGATGAAGTTGACCACCGCCAGCTATCATCGCCCGAGCGGCAAAAACATCCATCGCCTGGCCGATGCCAAAGAGAGCGACGAATGGGGCGTTTCTCCATCGCCTGACATGGAAGTCAAAATGACGCAAAAACAACTCGCTGCCTGGCAAAACTATCGTCGCCGCCGCGATCTTGCGACCCTTGTCCCGCATCCCCCCGCGCCAGAACCGCCGCTGGCCGAGGTCGATCCTGTGTTAGCGAAGGGACTTGAATACCTAGAGTCGCAACTATCAACTCCACCCAATACCGAATAACGCAACCACAATTTATGCACCTGTTAACGATTGAAACAACCTGCGACGAAACGGCCGCAGCGATTATTCGAGATGACCTAGTACCGCTCGCCAGCGTCGTCGCTTCACAAGAAAAACTGCACGAACGATTTCAAGGCGTCGTCCCCGAGATCGCCGCTCGCGCGCATCTTGAGCGAATCATGCCCGTTATCGACGAGACGCTAACAAAAGCTGAATTGACGCTAGCTGATATCGACGCTGTGGCCGTCGCTCATACGCCCGGCTTAGCAGGCTCGCTGTTGGTTGGGGTCTCGGTCGCCAAAACGCTCGCTTGGTCATTAGGCGTACCGCTCGTCGGCGTCAATCATTTGCATGCACACATCTATGCTTGCCGACTTGCTGCAGGCCGCGACGTCTTTCCGTGCGTCGGCTTGATCGTCAGCGGCGGACATTCCAGTTTGTACGACTGCTTGGCGCCCTCTGATTTCGTTCCGCTGGGCGGCACCATCGACGACGCCGCCGGCGAAGCGTTCGACAAGGTCGCCTCGATGTTGGGGCTCCCCTATCCAGGCGGTCCTGCGATCTCGCGCTGCGCAGCCGACGGCGATCCCCAAGCGATCCCCTTCCCACGCCCTTTTTTACAAGATTCGTCGCGACTCGATTTCAGTTTCAGCGGACTCAAGACGGCCGTTCGCTACGAGATCGCCGGACCAGGCCGTCCTGACTTTTCCGCCGTGGAAATCTCGGATCAACGTCGCGCTGATATCGCCGCCAGTTTTGAACAAGCGGTCGTCGATTGCTTAGTAGGCAAAGCCGAACTAGCGCTGCGCAAAGCGAAACGAGACCGTTTGTGCGTCGGCGGCGGCGTGGCAGCAAATGGTCTACTGCGTAACGCGCTGCAAGAGATGGCTGATCGAAATCAGAT
>JBITAD010000248.1:2848-3412 GCA_044439945.1 Blastopirellula sp. JB062 | reverse complement strand
AAAAGAGTGCGTCCTCCTCCCGCATTGATCCCCCACCTCCATTGTTGCGCCATGCCGTTCCGATCTTTATTAACGTTGTTGCTCTTCAGTTCGTTTCTCGGGCTAGTCGCGGCGGATGAACCGATCGGCGTCTTGCCGAAAGCGGCTTCGGGGCGTTCGCTCAACCTAGATTTTGAAACCGGCACGCTTGCCGATTGGACCACCGAAGGCAAAGCTTTTGCGCAGCAACCGATTCAAGGCGATACGGTCAAGCTAAGACGCCGCGATATGGCTAGTGCGCATCAAGGCGAATACTGGATCGGCGGTTTTGAACGCCTTGGCGATCAACCGACAGGCACGCTCACTTCGGCGCCGTTTGTCGTTACGCATCCGTGGGCGGCGTTCTTACAGAACGGCGGCCAACATGCTGAAACGCGCGTCGAACTCGTCCGAGCGGATAACGGCGAAGTCTTTTTTCAAACGCATGGCGAAGATCATGAGCAGATGCGCCGCATTGCGGTCGACTTGCGAAAGTTACAAGGCAAAAAGATATTCATTCGCTTGGTCGATCGGCATAAGAAGGGT
>JBITAD010000248.1:0-2838 GCA_044439945.1 Blastopirellula sp. JB062 | reverse complement strand
CCGTTTCTATGACAAGCGGCCGGAAACATTGGTCTCCGCTCCAAAAAAGCAGGTCGCCGATCACTACCCGCATTCGGGCTTAACGGCCGAAGAGGCGGCCGCAGAGATGCGATTGCCGCCCGGTTTTTCGGCCGTGGTCAGTGCGGCCGAGCCCGAGATTCAACAACCGATCGCAATGGCGCTTGACGAGCGGGGGCGGCTTTGGGTCGCCGAAGCCTACGCTTATCCGCAGCGCGCTCCCGAGGGAAAAGGTCGCGACCGCATCTTAATCTTCGCCGATCACGACGGCGACGGAAAATTTGATGAGCGAAAAGTCTTTTGCGAAGGCTTAAATCTGGTTAGCGGATTAGAAGTTGGGCATGGAGGCGTTTGGGTCGGCGCTGCGCCTTATTTGTTGTTTATCGCTGACAAAGATGGGGACGATCGGCCCGACGGCGAACCGCAGATATTGCTAGACGGCTGGGGTTATCAAGACACGCACGAAACGCTGAACGCCTTCATCTGGGGCCCCGACGGCTGGCTCTATGGATGCCATGGCGTGTTCACGCATTCCAACGTCGGCAAGCCAGGCGCATCGAAAGCGGAACGCACGCCGATAAACGCCGGCATTTGGCGCTATCATCCGACCCGACACGAGTTCGAGGTCTTTTGTCACGGCACTAGCAATCCGTGGGGCGTTGATTTCAACGATTACGGCCAAGCCTTTGCGACCGCTTGCGTGATTCCGCATCTCTATCACATGATTCAAGGCGCTCGCTACCAACGTCAAGCGGGCAGTCATTTCAATCGCCATACCTACGACGACATTAAAACCATCGCCGATCACCTGCATTTCCTTGGCGCCAAGCCGCATCACGGAAACGGCAAGTCGGACGAAGCCGGCGGTGGGCACGCCCATGCCGGCGCGATGATCTATTTAGGCGACCGCTGGCCGTCAGGCTATCGCGGGCAAATCTTCATGAACAACATTCATGGGCAGCGATTGAACGTCGACGTCTTAAAACAAGTCGGTTCCGGTTACGTCGGCAGCCACGGCCCCGACTTCCTGTTGACCCAAGATCGGGCGTCTCAAATTTTGAATCTCCGTTATCTCCCCGACGGCAACGCTTACATGATTGATTGGTACGACATGCAAGCCTGCCATGATCGAAACGCTTCGAAGCATGATCGCAGCAACGGCCGGATCTACAAAATTTGCTACGGCGAATCAGAACTTGTCCAGGTCGACCTAAACGAACAAAGCGATTTGCAACTTGCCGAACAGACGCTTCGCCTCAACGATTGGTTCGTACGCCATGCTCGCAAAGTGCTGCAAATGCGAGCGAGCCGACGCCCAATTGCCGACGACGCGATCGCTCGGCTGCGACAAATCGCAACATCGCATCCTGATCCGACGCGACGACTGCGCGCTTATTGGGCGCTGCACGTAACGGGCAATCGCAACGAAAACGTCGCCAACCAGATGCTGGCCGACGCCGAGCCCTTCGTTCGCGGATGGGCGATTCAATTGTCGCTTGAAACCAATCAAACGCCTAATCAGCGTCTGTACGACGCGATGTTGACCATGGCAAGCGATGACCCGTCGCCGATCGCGCGACTCTATCTTGCGTCAGCCGTACAACGGATGCCGCTCGACATGCGTTGGGAAATCCTATCGCGTCTAATAACGCATGCCGAAGACGCTGATGATCATAACCTGCCGCTGATGTATTGGTATGCGGCGGAACCGCTCGTCGAACAGGCTCCCGAACGAGCGTTGGCGCTCGGTTTGTCGGCTAGTCAATCGATTCCGCAGTTTGCCGAGTTCATGCTGCGACGGATCGGCAGCGGAAACGCCCGAGAGGCCTTGGCGACTCTCGTCAATGGGTTAAATCAAGCGAACGCGCCCGCCGTCCAGTTAACGTTTTTACGCGCGATGCGAACCTCTTTGGCAGGACAGCGCCGGGTCAATCCGCCGCGTGGCTGGGCGAAGGTAGGCGCCGTTCTGATAAAAAGCGCAAACCCCGAGGTCGCCTTTGAAGCCCAAGCGCTCGGCGTTATTTTTGGCGATCAGGAGGCGATCCAACAATTTCGCGGCGCCGCCGCAAACGCGGAAGCTTCGTACAAGCTGCGCAGCGCCGCGATCCAAACCTTATTATCGGCCGCCGACGCCGAACTGCCGCCGTTGCTGCAACAACTGCTAAAGTCTCCGCCGCTGCGAGAGGTGGCGTTGAAAGGTCTAGCGCAATATGACGATCCGAATACGCCGGCGGCGATTTTCGCCGCCTATGGCGAACTGTCTCTGCGCGACAAACGTCTCGCGTTGGCGGCGCTCTGCTCTCGTTCCAGTTACGGGCGAAAGCTGCTGTCGGAAATCGAAGAGGGGCAAATTCCTGCCGCCGATTTAACCGCCGACCTGGTACGGCAACTTTCGAATTTAAAAGATTCAACGATTGATGAGAAACTGGCGAATACGTGGGGCTCGGTACGGGAGACGCCTGAGGAAAAATCGAAACTGATCGAGCGTTATCAAAAGGTCGTCGGCAATAAAAAATTGCCTGCCGCCGATCCTCAATATGGGAGGGCGATTTTCGCGAAAACGTGCCAACGATGCCATGCGTTATACGGTTTGGGAGGCGCCGTCGGACCCGATTTAACCGGATCGAATCGTGCGAACCTCGACTATCTATTGACGAACGTGGTCGACCCTAGCGCCGTGATGGCCAAAGAATATCAACCGTCGATCGTGCTGCTGGAGAACGGCCGAGTCATTACCGGCATCGTTCGAGCCGAAGACGAAAAGACCCTGACCCTGCAGACGGCGGAAGAAACTCTGATCCTACCTCAAGCCGAGATCGA
>JBITAD010000247.1:254-3415 GCA_044439945.1 Blastopirellula sp. JB062 | reverse complement strand
CTAAAAAAGGCGAAGCGGCGATTCCATGACATGCTGCGTTCTCTCGACTGCTTAGGTGCGATTTGAACCGTTTTCCGGCGTTGGGCGGCGTTGGGCGGCGTTGGGCGGCGTCAGCGAAACGATTGTTTCGAAGTCAGTTGAAAGTCGGCCTGATCGGTTCCTTGCTCTGGTACGGTAAAGCGAATGCTGCCGTCCTTGGCCGATTTAGGCAAACGAATTTTGTTTATCGCGCCAGGGGCGTCAGGATTCGATCCGTCGGACAACGCAGGTACGATCCGCACGATATGCGTGGCGACCACGGCGCCGCTGCGACCGTCGACCGCCGTCAACGAATATCTCCCCTCCGCATCCGTTTTCGCTAGAGAGCCGGGCCCGACTTCAGGTTCTTTTAGCGATGCGGTTTGCGGAACGAAACTGATCGATAGGTCGCCCATAGGCTTACCGTCGAGAAAGATCCGCCCCGAGACAGGCGCCATTTTCGCTTGGTCGCCGCCGCCGCATCCTGCGAATACGAACAGCCACAACAACGGCGATACGAAGAGGGAACGTAGATTGACGTTACGCACGAGAAATCACTCCATTTATTCGTTCGTAAGCTCGTGGTTGGCGATCGTCGCCAAGCCGCACGAAACGGTCAGATCAATATTCACGCTGACAGGTCGGACCGAACCGTCGACGTAGGCGAACGAGACGATGCCGGGATGCTTGCTGCCCCAACCTCGGGCACAAGGTGCGCTCCAATCGCCGGCGGCCGCGGCCAGGTCGGAGCATTTGCCGTTGTCGTGCGACATCGCCAGCGGGTGTTCGATCGAATGCGATACCGTGAAATAAAGATACGAGTACGCCCAAAACGTGTAGACGCTGCCGCTGTCGGCGGAACTCGCCTTTTCGCCGATTAATAGCGTGTTGGACGTGCCGTCGAGAACGTTTTTCATCGATTCGGTTCGCCAGTTATGCGTGCCGACGCTATGTAAAACGCCGCGTCGATAATCTTCCGGGACAGGAAACTGGTCGTAGTAACCGTCCCACCATCCTTGATCGCGCAAGCCGCGATCGCCAAAAACGGCGCCGGCGACTCCTTTGTACGAACTTGCTCGATATTCCAGACCGAGCCCGCCTCGGCTCGTATCTCCGCCGGGGCCGGTGACAGGCACGGCGATCGTCCCGGCGCCTGCGTCGGACGGACAGTTTTGAATGGCCACTTCCGCCGTTCTAATAAGTTCGTTCTGGGTCGCTTGATTCGAATATTGATCGAGGTAGGCGTCGGCCAGCGCGGTTTGCTCGATAAAGGGCAAGATGGCGATCGCCCAGTTGGTTTGCGTCACTTGCGAAGAACCGATCGGACCTTCGCAGACCGAGCCAGGCGGAAAAGTACGATACGCGTCGTGATAGTTGTGCATGGCCAGCGCCATTTGCTTTAAATTCGACGTGCACGACATACGCCGCGCCGCTTCGCGCGCTTGCTGCACTGCTGGAAGCAACAACGCAATCAGCACGCCTATAATGGCGATCACGACAAGCAATTCCACAAGCGTGAAGCCTCTGGGGATCAAACGCACAACGACTCCCTGGGTTGATGTTGCAAGCTTTCAAAATCAGAAGCTTTCTTAATTCAGCAAACATCATGCCGAGAATAGAAATGCGTGATATTCGCATTTCTCGGAGAAGAGAACGTCGCGCGGAGCGGACCGGGTCGGCGTCGTCGACAACGGCGTCGGTTTGATCGACATGCGCGGCGGCGCCTTGCAATGCCGTCGTCGATCGCTTACTTGGCTTTTGCTTCGACCTTTTTCTTTAGCAAGTTGAGGTCGTCGCTAAGGCGTTCGTTTTGCTTTTTCAACTCGTCAAGCGCCTTTCGCAATTCGCTTAGTTCGCGCGGCGCAGGCGGTTTCTTTTCGCGCAAGGCGGCAATGGCTTTTTTCGCCGCATCTTGCGTCTTTTTTTCTTCTGAGGCTGCGGCGAACGTTTTTAACACGCTTAACGCTTCGACGTCGCCTAGCAAGCCTAACGCTTCCAACGTCCCTTGACGGACGGGAGGGCGGCGGTCCGCCAATTGATCTAGCAGAAGGCTGCGAGTTGCGCTTGCGTCGTCTAAGCTTTGGCTAATGCGGGCCAAGGCTTTTAAGGCCGCAGCCAGTCCCGCGGTGGTGAAGTCGTCGTGGCGCGTTTCGATCGTCTTGAACAGCAGAGGAGCCATGCTGGGGTCGCGGCGTGCATGAATCGCGGAGACTGCCGCATCGAGCAACTCGTTACGAAACGATTCGGAGTCGAGGAATTCTTGCAGTAATTGATCGACCGATTCGTCATGATATTGGCCGAGCGACTTGATCATGGCGGCTTGTATCGCCGGATTCGGCTCGTCTCGTACCATTTTGACGAAACGACCGACTTGGTCAGGGCGATAAAAGCGGCCGAGAGCTTCGATCACTTCAAGCCGAACCCGGGCGTCGTTCTGCCGGGTCGAAGCGAGCAAGGCGTCGAACGCTTTGGGGGTGTGAACGTCGACCAGCGCTTGGGCCGCTTCCTGGCGAACGCCGTAAAACGAATCGTTTTGCAAGGCCGATGCAAGTGCGGCGACGACGTCGTTTGATTTTTTTCGCTTCAACTGTTCGATCGCTCGCAGGCGGCCTATCATGTCGGTCTGGTCATTTAACTGCGCAAGCAGCATCTTTTGCGGCTTATCGAACGTGATGCGCGCTAGCAACGAGTATTGCGGGTCAAACCGTACGACTTCGGGTTGGGCGTCTAAGGGAACGAACCATTCCTGTTTTTGATCGTCGGCTAGATAAGTGCGGGTGACGGATTTGCCGCGAACGTCGAACCGGAACTTCGCCGCAAATGCGTAAAGCAATACGTCGTCGTCAATCTTATGCGTTTGCTCAAGTTTCAGGTGCGCTAGTTTTTCTTCCGGTAACCAACGGTACGTAATTTTGACGTCAGGAAAACGCGCGTGATAAACCCACTGATCAAAAAACTGATCGAAACTGCGTCCGCTTACTTCCTCAAACGTCGATTGCAACGCGGGCGTAGCGACGCTCGACAACGCGTTTCGCTCGAGATAGGTCTGCACGGCTTGGCGAAACAGGTCGTCTCCGAGCTGGCTACGTAGCATGTGCAGGACCCAGCTCCCTTTCGGGTAGGCGCGATAATCGAATTGTTCT
>JBITAD010000247.1:0-244 GCA_044439945.1 Blastopirellula sp. JB062 | reverse complement strand
TATTGGTTCCAGACGATCGGTTTTTTGTCCTCGGGGTGCGTAAGGATGCGATTTTCGGCGTCTCGGTAAAGACCGTAAAGCATCGCATCTCGCCCTGATTTTTTTCCTTCGTACAAATGCGTGTAGTACGTGGCGAAGCCCTCGTTCAGCCAGAGGTGACTCCAGTCGACGCAAGTGACGTAGTCGCCGAACCATTGATGGGCGAGTTCGTGCGCGTCGAGCCCATGCGACGTGCGAACGTTCT
>JBITAD010000246.1:0-3425 GCA_044439945.1 Blastopirellula sp. JB062 | reverse complement strand
CTGAACCAATACGGCTAAATCGTCGCCGTACTCGCGATTGAGCCGTTGGGCCATCGCTTCCGCTCGCTTTAACGTCCAATCTCCATTGATCATTAACAATGATTGCGTCGCCGTCGTGGTCGAATTTCGCTGAGCGACGCTAGAAAACCCGCCCGGGGCGTCAAAGCTTTCGAGCAGCGCGTCGGGAGAATTCCGCATTTTCTTGGTATAGCTGCTGCGAACGGTATCGTTACTTGACGCGGAAGGCCCGCCGGACTTCGGCTTCAGTTCGCCGCTGACCGCTAACATGGCGTCACGGATTTGTTCCGCTTCGAGTCGACGAGCAGGAAATCGCCATAACAAGCGATTTTGAGGATCGACCAACCGCGCTCGCTCTGGCGCTGCGGTTAGCGAACTTTGGCGATAGGTTGCGGAAAGCAAAATCTTCCGATGCAGCGGCTTAAGACGCCAGTCCTCTTGAATGAACTGGAGCGTCAGCCAATCAAGTAATTCAGGGTGAGTCGGCGGTTCGCCTAGCCGCCCGAAGTCGCTGGCATTGGAGGAAAGTCCGACGCCGAAATGATATTGCCAGATGCGATTGACGATAACGCGCGGCGAAAGCGGATTATCGTCTTGCGTAAGCCAGCGTGCCAAAGCGGTACGGCGTCCGCTCGTCTCTTCGGCGACGACTCCCTCGCGATTAATTTCGGCCGATCCTGGATTTAAGATCGTTAAAAAGCCGGGCGCAATATCGCGTTCGCGACGGTCCCCAGGTATCTGCGTCGGAGAGAGATCTCCCGCCGCATCGACGGCGACGTCCGCAATTTCAGGCTTTTGCGGCTTAGACTTCAATAGCGGTTGCAACTCTTTCTTCAGCGCTTCCCATTCCGCTTTTTTCGATTTGGGTATCGCTGAGGAAAACTTTGCGTAACCGAGTTCGACCTGTCTCTTGACCAGATAATGAATCTGGTTCTCGTAAGTCGTACGCTCTTCGCGCGGTTTCCAATAAATCTCTTGCACTTCAGGCGGGAACATGCCGACCGCCCTGTTTTCTTTTTTCTGCTTCGCCGGTTTTTCAATGGCCTCGATCTTGGCCAACAACGCTTGGTGCTTCTCTTCCCATTGAGCAAGTTCTCGACGATATGTATGCAGTTCTTCTTCAGTCGCCAGCAAACGCTTGTCTTCCCAGATCATCGGCTTGAAAAATGCTTGCAAGCGATAGTAGTCGTCGCGCAAGATCGGGTCGAACTTATGGTTATGACAGTGAGCGCAGGCGACGCCCATTCCCAAAAATACGTCGCCGACCGTATCGGTCAGTTCGTCGGCGATCAACACCTGCTGGCCTTCGGCGTCGCGACTGTTGTATTCATAGACGCCGGCCCGCAAAAAATATGTGGCAATCATCGCATCATGATCGTTCGGCGCAATCTCGTCGCCCGCCAATTGTTCCTGCAGAAATCGCTTGTACGACTTATCTTCGTTCAAGCTACGAATCACATAGTCGCGATAGCGCCACGCCAACGGTCGATATGCGTCTTGCCGATAGCCGTCTGAGTCGGCGTAACGAACAAGATCTAGCCAATGCGTGGCCCAACGTTCGCCGTATCGAGAATCATTTAGAATCTGATCGACAAGCAGTTCGTAGGCGTTCTCGCGTTGATCTTGGGCGAACCGCTCAATTTCTTCCGCCGTCGGCGGCACGCCGAGCATGTCGAAATAGATCCGGCGTATCAAACTTCGCCGCTCAGCCGGCGGGGCCGCCGTAATTTGATTCTCTTTTAATTTCGCCAGCACGAAATGATCAATCGGATTTTGGGCGATCGCCGATTCGTCAACATCCGGAACCTTCGGTTTCTTCACCGGCTGGAAAGCCCACCAGTTACGATCTTCCGCCGTGAATAATTCGTCTTCGTCGCGCGTCTCCGCATCTTCCGGCCAATAAGCCCCGTTACGCACCCATGTTTCCAAGATTGCAATTTCTTCGTCTCGAAGCTTGCCCTTGGGCGGCATCTCGTAGCTTTCCCACTTGACCGCCTCGATCAGAACGCTTTCGTCCGGCTTGCCAGGCTCGACGATCGGACCGCCGGCGCCGCCATGCATAAAGTGTTGTCGTCGATCAAGTCGCAAATCCGATTTTTGCTCTTCGGCGCCATGGCATTGATAGCAATGTTGCGCCAGCAAGGGACGAACCTTCGTTTCAAAATATCGAGCCGCCTGTTTGTCGTCCGCTTTGAGCGTACCGACCGTCAAACACGCCAGAGCGAGCATGACCGGTGCGATCGTGAAGTGAGAATATTGAGGCATGCGATTACTACTCAGGCAAGGTAGGTGTCGTGTTGGCGGGAAGACCGCCAAGAAAGACGGGATCAAACTTGTTCTCGTCATCTAGCGCGTCTTGAAAAAATAGCTCCGTAACTTCTTCTCCCGCGGCGTAGCCGAGATCTGAAAGATCAATCCCGACGGCAATCGCTTTGGCGGGAACTTGATGAGGCAAACCGCCGTTATGCTTTTGAGTCAGCAAATCTTCCAGCGACCGCGGCGACGATTCGAATCCGCAAAGTCGAAAACCGGTCAATTGATGAGCGCTGCGATGGGCGAGAGAGATATCGTACTTACGTACGGTATGCGATCGCAGGCCTGGCTCGAATCGAGTAGGAGAAACATGAAACGGGTCGCCGTTCTCGGGATGTACGACCACATGTAAATCAAAGAATACGATATCCGGGCCGGCGTCATTGACGATCGGTTGATGAAAACGAACCGCGAATCCTGGCGTCCGATGAGCTTTGTCAGGGTGCGTCCAATTGGGATCGGTCGTGAGCGGGTCAACCGCGCCGCCCGGGTTGAGCACGCCGGTCGAGAGTAAAGCGTCGCGATCCAAAAAAGCGGCTCGCGTTCGAGAGCCGTCGCCTACCGGCGGATCAGGTTGGTCAAGCGTCGTCGTCAAATTCGCCGCATTCTTTCCGGCTTGAAAATGCATGAGATCGAAGCCGATAAGCTCATCGACGTCATAGCGATAGATTTTTCCGCCGCGCTGTACCGTGACGTCCAGCAAAGCGTCAGGCTGATCAGCGTCGCGATCCGCCGTGCGATAATCGACGATGCGATCAGGCAACATCGCGCGATAGTTGCGATTGCGTGACGATGCCGGCGGATTGGAGATACGACCTTGCTCGTCGATCATTCGCCCTTCGCCGGCGCCAAGCAGTAGCCCGGCGACCGCCTGATTGTCGGCCGTAAAGATCTCGGCCGCCCCTTCGACCACGTCAACGTCCGCTTCGCCCGAATCGCGTACGGCGACGGAAGAATCGGCTGCCGCGGAGCGGGCGATTGTCGACGCCATGATCGAAAGCGGGGAGTTGATCGTGCCGGGCCACCTGGCCCGCGAACAGGCATCCCGGTGACCCGTAGGACTAATGACCGGCTAGACCGCTTCGAGAAAGCCG
>JBITAD010000245.1:0-3428 GCA_044439945.1 Blastopirellula sp. JB062 | reverse complement strand
CTTCAAAAAGAATTAGCGAGCAAAAAAAACGCGCTCTTGAAAAAAGAGCTGGACCGGGTCCGCCAACTGGCGACGCAAAAGCGCGAATCGGAAGCCAAAATGCAGCTTCAAGAGGCGAAAGCCCAAGCGGAAGCCGCCCAAAACAAGTTGGCACAAGACAATCCGAGCGTCGCGCGGTTCTTCAAAATGAACGAACAATTAGCGACTGCCCGCCAACAACTGCTCGAAGAACTCAAAGAACGCGAAAACGACCTTACCGAATCGCAACGACGGTTGCAGCGCCTGAAAGAACTGAAACAAAGCACCGAAGAAAAAGCGAACATGGACCTGCCCCCCGATGCGATCGGGGTCATGCTGCGCGAAGCGCGGGCTCAACTGACAGGCGATCTGCAATTTCAGCTAGAGCTGGAAAATCGCGACGAAGAAATCAAAACGCTCCATTTGAACAAGTTGGACGTCTACGACGCCCTGACCGAATTAGTCGCTTTAAAATCGGAAGTCGAAGCAGGCGTGATCGACCCCGACGCATTTCGCGACGCGGCGCAGCGCATTCGCCTGCGATTGTCGCGCAGTCTTGAGCGTCTGGCGGCGGCGGACGACGTCTTCTCAATACTCGATCTCTCTCAATTGAATCAGCAGAGCGCCAGCACGCTCAATCTGAAAGACCCCGAAGTGGTCAAAGGGATCGCTAACGCATTCGAGTTGCGTATCCCGATCGTCTCCGACTATCAAAGCGACACTGACAAGTTGCTTAAAAAAGTCATCGAACTGGAGACGAGCGAACAGGAAGCGGCGGCTCTAACGCGCGAATTCAAAACGTTTATTGACGAACGCATTTTATGGATCCGATCGCCCAATACGCTCGACTTGGATGAAGCGAGCGAAATCGTTCGCACCGCGGGATGGTTTTTTTCTCCGACTCATTGGAAAAAGCTGGCAGTCTTAACGTTCCGCGAATTTAAGAGCCAGCCGTATGCTTTTTTGATCTCCATCGTCTTTTTCGCCGCGTTATTATTTTACAAACGTCGCATACGTCATCGTTTGAACGACATCGGCTCTGAACTCGCCTGGAAACGTCTTTCGCCGCTACGCATGACGACGGAAGCGTTGGTTTTAACGACGTTGACCGCGCTGATCTGGCCTTCGATCTTTTTAGCGGTCGGCTACTTCTTGTCGTTGTTGCGCACCGAGTCGGATCTGGCGGCGGCTTTGTCTGCCGGTTTTTACGCAACGACGTTCATGCTGTTTCCCCTTGAGATGCTCAAACAGCTCGCGCGTCCTAACGGCGTGATGGCCGCCCATTTTCGGGTGCCTGACGAAGTGACGAAAGACATCCGCTGGACCAGCGGATCGCTGAAATATCTGGTTCCTCTCTCGGCCGGCATCATTGCGGCCGCCGAAGAACATAGCGGCACGGCGGTCGATGATCCGCTTGCCCGAGTCATTTTTATTGTGGCGATCGCACTGGTATCCGTCGTTTTGTGGCGCGTGATCGGACCTCAGCGAGCGGCCCGTCAATGGATTCAAGATAACTACAGCAGCGGCATCTTCACTTCGCTGGCGCCTGCCGCGTTTATCATTTTCGCCGCAACCCCGCTCGTCTTGGCGATCGCGGCGGCCTGGGGCTATTACTATGGGGCCGTGCGGATTGCGCAAACTTTTAACTCGACGCTTTATCTGCTCATCGCGGTTGGGGTAGGACAAGGTTTTTTCTTTCGCTGGATTATGCTCAAACGCACGTTGTTGCTTCGCGAACGCCTGAAAGCTCAGCTGCAAAAAAGCGAAAAAGAGACGCTGGCCAGCGAAGTCATCGGCGCCGCCCAGGAATCGCAAGAACTCGATCCTTCGGTCGTCGGCGAACAAACGCGACATTTGGTCAAAGTCTTTGTCGGCGGCTTGCTGCTGGTCGGTTTAGTCGTCATTTGGCACGACGTGCTGCCGGCGGTCAGAAGCCTAGGGCGCACGATCATTTATCCCGTCGAACACTTGGGCGAAACGCTAGAAATCGCAAGTTTGACGGCGACGCAATCGCAACCTCAGCCCAATGCCGAACCGTCTCCCGGATCGCAAACGCCGACCCAACTGACCCTCGATAAAAATTCGGCGACGTCAATCGTCGGATATCGTTTGACCCTCGGTCACTTGTGTCTTGCCGCTTTGGCCGCGTTCGCCACGTTCGTTCTGGCTCGCAATCTGCCCGGCGTGCTGGAACTGTTCGTCTTGCAACGCCTGCAGCTTGATTCAGGCGGTCGATTCGCCGTCGCCACGATTTGCCAATATTTGGTGGTCACGCTCGGCGTCATTACCACCGCCGGATGGCTCGGCTTGCAATGGGACAAAATTCAATGGCTAGTCGCCGCCATGTCGGTCGGTCTCGGTTTCGGCCTGCAAGAAATCTTTGCGAATTTCGTCGCCGGTTTGATCCTATTGATCGAGCGCCCGATTCGGATCGGCGACATCGTCACCATCGACGGCGTGACCGGCACGGTCGCAAAAATTCAGATTCGCTCAACCACCATTCTCAATTGGGATCGTCAAGAGTTTATCGTACCCAATAAAGAGTTTATCACCGGGCGAGTATTAAACTGGACCTTGACTAGCACGCTAAACCGAATCGAAATTCCGATCGGCATCGCTTACGGTTCCGACACCCGCAAAGCCGAGGCGATCTTGCGCGAGGTCGTCACCAATCATCCCCATATCCTCAAAGACCCCGAGGCGTTGATTACGTTTGAAGGTTTCGGCGATAGCGCGCTAAGCTTTACCGTTCGCGCCTACTTAGAAAATTTCGACCATCGGATCGAGACGATCCATCAACTCCACTTGCAGATCGACGACGCGTTTCGCGAAGCGAATATCGAAATCGCCTTTCCGCAAACCGATATCCACATTCGCACGGCCCCGGAAACGCTGCTGCATAACGCGGATCACTCGGCGCCGCATGACGGCAACGGACGTCCTAGCGTCGACTCGGCGTCGCAGCCCGAAGGGCAATCGTCTTAACTGCCTGCTTGCCCAGGCACCGAAGAATCGCCGGCGACGGTTTCGACGCCGGCCGTCGGCAACAAGTAAGGACAAAGCCGCTCCATGGTGCGCGGGCCGATCCCCTGGACGCGCTGCAAATCTTGATGGTCCAAAAATGGGCCGTTCGCTTTTCGCGAATCGACGATCCGCTTGGCCAACGTTTCGCCAATTCCCGGCAGTTGCGTTAACTCGGGCCAATCGGCTTGGTTGATATCGACGATAAAACGAACCGGTTGCGGCTCGACCTGCTCAATATCAATCGTTTGCGATTGACGCGTCTGACGTCGCCACGTTTCAACCGTCGCCGCCGCGGCCAAAATCAGCAAGACCAGTACCGCCGCCCATTGATCGTTCCAGCGCAGCGTCCAACGCATGCGTTTCTCAGAAGGCGGCGGAGAGGCGGA
>JBITAD010000244.1:0-3405 GCA_044439945.1 Blastopirellula sp. JB062 | reverse complement strand
TCCCAGCAATATCGCCCGCCGTCGACGACCGCCGTCGAGTTGGGAGAAAGATATCCGGTAAATCCAGCCCCCGCCGTATAGATCGTAATGCCGTAGGTCCCCTGATAGCCGATCGGATTTTGGTTGACCGGCACTTCCGAAACCATCACCGTATTGCTCGTTCCGTCGGTAACGTCTCCCAAGTCATGTATCGCATCAACTCGAAACGCCGCGCCGCCGTTCGGATAGGTCCAGGTGCCGTCCCAATTGTTGGCGTCATCTTGTCGATAGTTCGTACTGCCGACGCACGCCGCATAGCTGGCCCGTTGGTGGCACCAACGCGGATTGCTGTTCGATTCGCCCAGCACCATCTCCTCGGAAGGGCAAGACATCACCGACATCTCGGTCGTTCGATAAACCAGGTTATTGCCGTCATTGACCCGAACCGTCCAGTCGAGCGTGTCGTAAATCGCTTGTTGCTCGACAAAAGGCAAAATGCGACCGACCCACGAGATCGTATCAAGCTTGTCGCCCGCTTCGCCAGGAAACAGTTTCGGCCCAAATCCGAAGTAAGGCAAATTCCGATAGGTGTCGTGATAATTGTGAAGCGCCAAAGCGACGTTCTTCATATTACTAACGCACTGGGTCCGCCGCGCCGCTTCGCGCGCTTGCTGAACCGCCGGCAGCAACAACGCAATCAACACGCCGATGATGGCAATAACGACAAGAAGTTCCACCAAGGTGAAACCTTTTCGAGCGGGGGCCGTGATCATAACAAACCGCCTAACAGATGGAATGAAAAGAAAAAAGCGTTAAACGGCTAATTATAAATCAATACTCCCCCCTAACAATGAGTTTGGTTTCATGAACGCTGAGTTCTATTGCGGCTGATTTAGCGGACGAGTCTGCCGCGGCTCTGACATGACCTTACCGTTTGCTGGGGGCTCCGACGGGGGAGACGATTTCCGTCATACCGACGGGAATCTCACCTTGCTCGTTCAGATCGAAATCAAAATGACGACTTGAGTCGGAGATTGCGATTCGAATTTTCGACTGCTGATTGTAAGGCGCCGGCAAGTATTGAACGCGATCGGTCTGTAGCCCGCGTTCTATCTCTTCAGCGCTGGGGCGCTGCTTTTCGACCAACTTGTGCGCGTAGATCTGAACGGCGATGACGCCGGGCGACGACCTGCCGCGAACGATCTGCCCATTTTCGATCGCACCGCCGCCCGACGAACCTTGGCCGTCGACTGGCGTAAACGAAATCGATCCTTCTTCGATCGGCTCTCCGTTAAAGGTGACCGTACCGGTCACCGTGATCAACCCGTCGCTGGCGCCGCAACCGACGAAAGCGAAAAGGACTGTTGCGCCGCCCAGAATGACCCAGGCGAACTGCGACTGATACGTACGCATGACTTACCAACTCCGCAAGAGAAGATGAAAAGAGGCTGACTAGCGGGCGACCACTTCGCCGCCTTGAGTTGAGGTCAGTCCGCGCCACGACCAAATATCGATCGTTTGGGGGACGAACGAAACCGAACCGTCGAAGTTGGCGACATTGACGCCGCCGGGGTGCATGCTGAAAGCCGCATAGGTCGCGCTTTGCCATCCGCCGACCGACTTATGACACGGAATTTTGTGCGTCGGAAAATCAGCCGTATCCCAACATTGTCGCCCGCCGTCGACCGAAGATCGCGTATTGGGAGTTAAATAACCGGTGAAACCAGCGCCATTGCTGAAGATAGTGACGGCGTATCCGCCGCGCCAACCGTCAATGTTTTGATTAACCGGCACTTCGCCCAGCATTACGGTATTGCTGGTTCCGTCGGTCACCGCGGCGAGATTGTAAACCTGATCCATGCGAAAGGCGGAACCGCCGTTGGCATAGGTCCATAATCCGTCCCAGCCGTTCGCATCATCTTGTCCATAGTTCGTGTTGCCGACGCAAACTGCGTAACTGGCTCGCTGGTGCGACCAATCGCCAAATCCATCTTGCGATTCGCCGACGGTCATGTTGTCGGAAGGACAAGACATGATCGACATCGAAGTGCCTCGATAAGTTGGGTTGCGCCCGCCGTTGACTCGATCATTCCAATCAAGCGTATCTGCGATCGCTTGCTGCTCGATGAAAGGAAGAACGCGCCCTACCCACGAAATCGTGTCGCCGTCCCAACCGCTGAATCCTAAATAGGGCAAGTTGCGATAGGTATCGTGATAGTTATGAATCGCCAGCGCGACGTTCTTCATATTGCTGACGCATTGCGTCCGCCGCGCGGCTTCTCGCGCTTGCTGGACCGCCGGCAGCAACAAGGCGATTAAGACTCCGATAATTGCGATAACGACCAACAATTCGACGAGCGTAAAGCCCGTCTTCGATCTTTTGAGGAGCATGATGGAGACTTTCGATGAGAAAACAAAAAACAGGAATAGACGAATTTTATACTGACCCTGTTTTCTATCAATGAGAATCGCCCGGCACAAAATTGAGTTTCTTTACTCGTCAACCAAAGCGTTTAATTAAATACGCGAGATAAAAACTAAGCTTTTTTGCCACCCTAGCCCGGGGATAGATGCGGTCATAAGAGTTGTTTTTCCCATTTTTTCACTTTCTCTGGGGGGATAGAGCGAGAGAGACGAAGCGGTTAGAGACGACGATCCTTTTCGCCAGCGCGGCAAATTTCGCGGCAATCCGAACTGGGGCCGCGTTTCGTGTCATACAGAGCGGAATGTTACTCCCGCGCGAATCCGCAACTTACGCCCGTCTCGTGCAGATTGTCGCCGGGGCGGCGGAAGATCATCGTGATTTCGTTACCATGCTCGTTGAATCGGACCTCATCCATAAAGGTTCGAATCAAAAACAAGCCGCGACCGCTCGGGCGAGTTAATTGCTCCACATCTTCCGGGTCGTAATGCACGAGCGAGACGTCAAAACCAGGCCCTTCGTCGCGGACGATATAGTGCGATTCCTCTCCCATCTCGCGGGCCGTAAAAAAGACGCGGCGTGATTGATAGGGAGCAATCTGTCGTCGACGCGCCGCTTCTTCAAAGTACCGCTCGCCGCCTGTTTCTTTTAGCGACGAACTCAATTCGAGATTGCCATGATGCATCGCATTGCGAATCGCTTCGTCCAAGGCAATTCCGACGCGCAGCAGTTCGCCGTCATCTAAATGCCGGAACTGCTTCAGATAATGCTGCACGTGCGCGGTGACGGCGCCGATCAGTTGAACGTCGTTCTCCAGCACGAAATGAAATTCGGTTTGACTCCAGCATTGACCTAAGCGCGCTTGCTGCCGCTCGTGATGCGCGGCAGCCAAAACCTTGCCCAAAGTCTCCATGAGCGAACGATTGAGATTCCTTTTCGGCACGTAACTGGCGGCCCCGCGTTGCAACGCTTGAATCGCTAACTCTTCGCTGCCGTAGGCGGTC
>JBITAD010000243.1:12752-13454 GCA_044439945.1 Blastopirellula sp. JB062 | reverse complement strand
GTCGGAAGTAACGGACGGCACGAGCAACACTTTGATTCTCGCAGAGCAATCGGCGCCCACGCTCAGCAGCACCGGCGTCGCCAGCGATATGCGTAGCTCGGGCGACTACGGTTCGTTTCAAGGCGCCAACACGAGAGATGACATTAAGGAAGGAAGCGATTGGGACACGGTGCTGCAATACCATCGCGCGTTTAACGTCGTCACAGTTCGCTATCAGATCAACTCACTCACTTCACCCGGCATGAGCACGACGGCTGGGGGCCCCAACAATAACGTGAACAGCTCGCATCCCGGCGGCGCCCAGTTCGCCCGAGTCGACGGCAGCGTCGCATTCATTCCTGAGACGATTAGCTTTGACACCCTTCGCAATCTCTGCACTCGCGACGACGGCGAAGTCTTAGGGGAGTATTAAATTGAAAACGATCCTCCAAATTGCGTTGCTGGTCGGTCCAGCATTGCTGGGGCTGGGGTGCGGCTCTTCGTTCTCGGACACCACCGTCAAAGGCGCCGTTAGATTCCAGGGCGAATCGCTCACCACAGGCCAAGTTGTGATCGAAGCGAACGGCCGCGCCTACGTCGCACCGATCATCGATGGTCATTACAACGTGCAAACGCCGGGCTCCGTTCCTTTCCCTCCCGGCCGCTACAAAGTTACGGTGATCCCGCCGGAACCCAAGACGGCGATGACCCCAAATCGGGCGA
>JBITAD010000243.1:0-12742 GCA_044439945.1 Blastopirellula sp. JB062 | reverse complement strand
GATGAGAGTAAATTCCCCAGACGGTACCGCATGCTAGAATCATCAGGACTGGTCGCCGAGATCGTGCCCGGGGAAAATATCTTCGATATCGAGATGAAGTAGCCTGTATCGTTAACTTCAATGAATTCAAATACGCTGACTCTTACCGGTCAGTGCCGACATCAAACCGATTGAAGAGGCCGCCGGCAGATGGCGGCTTTTTTTGATCCATCGACAATTGTCGGTCGGACCAATGAGCCCCGATTGGGGTGTTTGGCGCACGTCCGGTTTCTCGAGAACGGCAAACCACACTCCGCTTCGCCCCTAGCACTGGCGGCGCAGTGGGGTACAATTTGCCAGTACTGTTGATCTTTCGCTAATTGGCATCTGAGCATTGTCGAGCGTCGCTCTCCTCGAGTGCGATGTTGGGCGCCCTTCCCTCTTCAGTCGTAAACCATCGACTGACGAGCGATTGGGTCGTGCGCAAACGATTTGCCGCGGCCGCCTCGTTGCCTTGTATCCTGCGGAAATCCATTGGTCTCAAACCACCCTGGAGCAAGATGACGCTCGCCAAAACCCCTCTTTATGATTGGCACCATGCCGCTGGCGGCCGCCTGGTCGATTTTGGCGGTTGGTCGATGCCGGTCCAGTACAGTTCGATCATCGACGAGCATCAAGCCACGCGAAATGCGGTCGGACTGTTTGACGTCTCGCATATGGCTCGCTTTCGCTTTGACGGGCCTGGCTCCGGCGATTTTCTCGACAAACTGCTCACTCGCAAAGCTTCCTCCGTACCGCTTGGCAAAATTCGCTACAGTTTGATCTGTAACGAGCAAGGCGGCATCCTCGACGACGTCTTAATTTACAACCTGGGCGAAGGGGCGAATCAATACTTTTGGCTCGTCGTGAACGCCGGCAATCGCCAAAAAATCGCCGAGTGGATCGAACGACGCCTGCCTGAGGATGGAGTCGTCTTTACCGATCATACGCTCGAAACGGCGATGATCGCCGTGCAAGGCCCCCAAGCGATCGATGCCGTGCAGCCGCTATGCGACGTCGCGATTCGTGATTTGAAATATTACGCCGGCGCCCTCGGCACGTTGTGCGGCGAAACGGCCCTAATCAGTCGCACCGGTTACACCGGCGAAGACGGGGTCGAAGTGACCGTGCCGGCCGCGGCCGCCGCGACCGTTTGGCAAAAAATATTGGATGCGGCCCAACCGCTGGGCGGTTTGCCGTGCGGGCTGGGCGCGCGAGATACGCTCCGGCTCGAAGCGGCCATGCCGCTCTACGGACATGAATTGTCGGAAACGATCGATCCGATCACGGCCGGGCTGTCGTTCGGCGTTTCGTTTGATCACGACTTTATCGGCAAAGATCGGCTCGAAGCGGCTCGCGATCAAGCGGCTAGCCAAGTTCGCGTCGGTTTTTCGTGCGAAGGTCGTCGCGTCCCCCGCGAACATTGCGCCATCTTTCTAGGCGATCAGCAAGTTGGCGAAGTCACCAGCGGCACCTTTTCTCCGACCCTCAATCAACCGATCGCCATGGGTTACGTCGCCCCCAGCGTCGCCGCGCCCGGCACGGCGGTCGAAATTGACATACGCGGCAAGCGGATCAACGCCGCAGTCGCTTCGCTTCCTTTTTACTCTCGACCTCGCACCTAAAAAAATCTCAGGAGACGCCCACCGTGGATCCTTCTCAATTGCTATATGCGAAAACGCATGAATGGGCTTTCGTCGAAGATCAAGACGGCGGCAAAGTTGCGACCGTCGGCATCAGCGCCTTCGCCATCGAAGCCCTGACTGACCTGGTCTATTTGGAACTGCCTAAAGTCGGCGCCCAAACGACCGCCGGGCAACCGTTCGGCGAGATCGAATCGGTCAAAGCGGTCAGCGACGTCTACGCGCCCGTCTCCGGCGAAGTAATCGCCGTGAACGAAGAATTGCCGAACAAACTGGAATCGCTCAACGACGATCCTTACGCCGGCGGCTGGATCGCCAAAATCAAAATCAGCGACGAAAGCGGCCTGGCCGAGCTGCTCGACGCGGCCGCTTACGAAAAGCAGTGCCAAGAAGAGGGTTAGTCCCTTTTCGGCTCCGATCGACTCGCCGCCGCGATTTGGCGCGGCGGCCTACCCCCTTACGGCGATCACGCAACGTCAATTATGGACCAACGCGAAAGATTATGGCTTATCTATTTAACACTCCCCAAGAGCAGCAAGAAATGCTCGCCTCGATCGGCGCGGCGTCGATCGAAGAGTTGTTCGAGCAAATCCCGCCGTCCCTGCGTCTCGGTCGCCCTCTCGAGTTGCCGCCGGCGATGGGCGAGTTGGAACTGACGCAGCACCTGTCCAAGCTGGCCGCCAAAAACCAAGGCCCCAACGACAAGGTCTGCTTCTTGGGCGGCGGCAGCTACGATCACTTCGTTCCGGCGGCAATTGACGCCATCGCATCACGGGGCGAGTTTTATACCTCGTACACCCCCTACCAGCCCGAGGTCTCGCAAGGCAACTTGCAGGCCATGTTCGAGTATCAGACGCTCATCTGCGAACTGACCGGCTTAGACGTCTCGAACGCAAGTCTCTACGACGGCGGCAGCGCTCTGGCCGAAGCGGTAATCATGAGCATGAACTCCGTTCGGCGACACGATAAAATTGTGGTCGTCGGCAGCGTTCATCCCGAATATCGCCAAATTCTCGACACCTACTTCAGCCCCCTCGGCACGCAAATCGTCGTCGTCGCAACTCCCGGCGGAACGGTCGATCCGGCCGAAGTCGAAGCCGCCGTCGACGACAAAACCGCTTGCGTCGTCGTGCAATCTCCCAACTTTTTCGGCTCGCCCGAACAAGTCCAAACGTTGGCCGACATCGCCCACGCCCAAGACGCCTTGTTGGTGCAATCGTTTGACCCGCTCAGCCTGGGCGTGCTCAAACGCCCCGGCGATTGCGGCGCCGACATCGCCGTCGCCGAGGGGCAGTCGCTCGGTTCGCCGATGCAATACGGCGGCCCCTACCTCGGCATCATGGCCTGCCGCGAGAAGTTCGTCCGCCGCATGCCGGGCCGCATTTGCGGCGAAACGGTCGATCGACGCGGCAAACGCTGCTGGGTGCTCACGCTGCAAACGCGCGAACAGCACATTCGCCGCGAAAAAGCGACCAGCAACATCTGCACCAACCAAGGTCTTTTCGCTTTACGCGCTTCGATCTATCTAGCGCTGATGGGGCCGCGCGGCTTGCAAGACGTGGGCCAATTGTGCGCTCGCAAGGCGCATTACGCCGCCTCGCAAATCGCCGCGCAAGAAAGATTTGAACTCGCTTTCGCCGCTCCCTTCTTCAAAGAGTTCGTCGTTCGCGACTTGCAAAACGACGTGGCGACCGTCTTAAGCGAAGCGTACGAGGCAGGCTTCTTCGCCGGGGTCGCCCTCGAGCCCTGGTTCCCCGAAATGGCCGACTGCTTCCTGGTGACGGTGACCGAAAAACGGACCCGCGCCGAGATTGACGGTCTTCTCAAAACTTTGGCCCTGACTACCAACCGGACGACGATCCATGCGTAATACACGATCCACTCAGCTACTGTCTGAGCTTTCGCAAGCGGGTCGCCGCGCGGCCGTTCTGCCGGCATGCGACGTGCCCGAAACCCCGCTGCAAGATTTGCTGCCGGCCGACCTGCTGGCCGACAATCCTCCGGCGCTGCCCGAATTGGCCGAGCCCGAAGTCGTACGGCATTACACCAACTTGTCGACGCTCAACATGTCGGTCGACACCCATTATTACCCTCTCGGCTCTTGCACGATGAAGTACAACCCGAAGCGAAACGAGCGTCTCGCTTCGCTGCCGGGCATCGTCGATCTGCATCCCTATCAGCCCGAAGAGTCGCTGCAAGGCATGCTGCAATTGCTGTACGAACTGCAACAGTTTTTGACCGAGATCTCCGGCTTGCCCGCCATCTCGTTGCAGCCGGCCGCAGGCGCCCACGGCGAATGGACCGCTTTGATGGCGGCCGCCGCCTACTTCCGCTCAATCGACCAACCGCAACGCAAGCTGGTCCTGTCGCCCGACAGCTCGCACGGCACCAACCCGGCCAGCGCACAAATGGCCGGCTTCACCGCCGTTACGGTGCGTACGGTCGACGGCGCGGTCGATATGGAAGACTTGCGCAGCAAGTTAAACGATCAAGTCGCCGTCTTTATGATCACCAACCCCAGCACGCTCGGCCTGTTCGAAACGCAAATGGCCGAAATTGCGGAAGCCGTGCACCAGGCAGGCGGACTGATCTATCTTGACGGCGCCAATATGAACGCCGTGCTGGGGGTCTCGCGTCCCGGCGATATCGGCGCCGACATGATGCACTACAATCCTCACAAAACGTTCAGCGGTCCGCACGGCGGCGGCGGCCCTGGCGCCGGTCCGATCTGCGTGCACGAAAAACTAGCGCCGTTTTTGCCTTCGCCGATCGTCATTCAAGATGGCGATACCTATCGGCTCGACGACGATCGCCCCGATTCCATCGGCCGCGTTCGCACCTTCTTCGGCAATGTCGGAGTCTTGGTTCGCGCTTACTGCTATATCTTGTCGTACGGCCCTGACGGGCTGAAAGCCGTTTCGGAAAACGCCGTACTAAACGCCAACTATTTGCTGAGCAAGGTCAAGCACTTCTTGCCGGTGCCGCACGGGCAGCGATGCATGCACGAATTCGTCGCTTCCGCGGCGAAGCTCAAGCAAGAAAAAGGGGTCACCGCCATGGACGTCGCCAAGCGGTTGCTCGACTACGGCTTTCATGCGCCGACCGTCTACTTTCCGCTAACCGTTCCCGAGGCGATGATGATCGAACCGACCGAAACGGAAAGCAAAGAAATGCTCGACGCGTTCGTCGAAACCCTCTTTCGCATTACCGAAGAGCCGGCCGAACTGCTGCACGAAGCGCCTCACTCGACGCCGATCAGTCGCCCGAACGAAGTTCAAGCGGCCCGGCAGCCCTGTTTACGAGCCGCGTGCAGTTAGTCGAAGTCGCATGACGATTCGCTTGATCGAAAACGCTTCCCACTCCGGAAGTTGGAACATGGCAGTCGACGAAGCTTTGCTCGATTCGACTGCCCTACGCAATGCGCCGACCCTGCGGTTTTACCAATGGAGCGAGCCGACCCTCTCGCTCGGCTATTTTCAAAAATACGCCGATCGCCAAACGCATGCCGAAAGCCGCGACGCCGCTTGCGTCCGCCGAGCCTCGGGCGGCGGCGCCATCATGCACGACTGCGAGTTGACCTACAGCTATTGCGTGCCGACGGCCGACCCCCGCAGCACGGCGGTGACCGGGCTGTTTGACCTGTTTCACGCTTCACTAATTCGCGCTCTTGCGCAATTGCACGTCACGGCGACGATCTGCGGCAACCCGCGGAAAAACGACGCCGGCGAGCCGTTCCTTTGTTTCGAGCGGCGCAGCAGCGTCGACCTGATCATTGACGGTTACAAAATTTGCGGCAGCGCTCAGCGGCGCGGCAAAGGCGCCGTGCTGCAACATGGCAGCGTCTTGCTCGGGCGTTCGGCAAAAGCCCCCCAGCTCCCCGGAATTGCCGATCTTGCTAGCACCGCAATCACGGCCGATTGCTTGCAAAAGGTTTGGCAATCAGACCTTAGCGCCGTTTTGCCCGGCAATCTTCAAACTGGTTCGCTCACCCCGTCCGAACTGGCGGCCGCGCAAACGATTGAGCGGAACCGGTTTGCGGACGACTCTTGGACGCAAAAAAAGTAGCCGACTTCTGCGTTTGGAAGATAAATCTCCTTTGACCGCAAGTTTACGGAGGAGTATTATGAGTCTGGCGTCGAAGCTCGGCAAATGCCGATAATTTCGATGTCAGTAGACGATTGAAGGAAATGTGAAGTTTCCGAAATCGGCGGCGATCCCCCTCAAAATGGTCATTTTGTCGGGCATTCGCTAGCATTACGCTAAGTAGCTGATCATTTGCCTATTCCTACTTATCATTCCGGCGAATGACTTCGGTTCCTTATCCGCTTGGCGATTTTGCCTACGATCAAATACTCCTCCTGATCCTATTCGCGGTTTTGTGCCCACTTATTTGCGACACGTCATTATTTCGTTCAGAAAATCTCGGGGGCGGGACCAACGCGAAGGAAGGATTGTCGATGCAAGTCATGTTAAGGGTTGTTCGAGGGCCAAGCGCCGGCAAGGAATTTAAAATTCCGGTCGACAGCTTTGTCATCGGGCGCGGCGATGGATGTCACCTGAAACCGAAAAGCGACATGATCAGTCGCAAACATTGCGAGTTGCGCGTTTCAGACTCGAAACTGGTGATCGAAGATTTCGGCAGCAAGAACGGCACCTTCGTCAACAACGAGCCGATTAGCGGCACGGTGGAACTGAAGATGGGGGACGAACTGCGCGTTGGTCCGCTCGAATTTCTCGTTTTGATCGATCACTCGCTCGGCGCCGCCAAACGGCCTCGTGTGAACAGCGTCAAAGAAGCGGCCACTCGGGTCGCCGAAGCGGGTCTGAACGACTCCGACGTCGCCGGCTGGCTGGCCGAAGCGGACGAAGAAGATCGTCAAGATCGGCTGATTAACCCGGAAGGGCGCCAATTCCGCATCGGCGAAACCGTCTCGGTCGAAGATTTCGATGAAGAGATGGAAGCCCCAACCACCGACGAACAAGCCACTTCGTCGACCAAGTCCGGTTTTATGGGCATCTTTTCCGGCCGGAAAAAGAAAGAGTTCGGCAAACTGCCGAAAATCGACAAGGACGAATCGCAAAACAGTCGCGATGCGGCCCAAGAGACGCTAAAGAAAATGTTCGAGCGTCGCTAACGCTCGTCCCTTTCGTTCAACCAACTCGAATAAAGCCGGCCCCGTCGCCGGCTTTTTTTCGTACCAATCGCCGGAATCGCGATAAGATTCGCTCACTCGCGGCGAAATGCGCCCCAGCGAAGGTCGGCCCCCCAACGTTTGTCATCGCTTTCGAAACTCCGGCCGCCCTCGCCAAGTAAGCTTGACTGAACGGAAACGCCGCGGAAAGGTTGGGCCGTTGACCTCCGACATTTGCCTGTTGGTCGATCAATGCCGAGCGGGGGACGACTCCGCCATTCGGCAATTCATCGATCTATTTCGACATAAAGTTTATGCGCTCTGCTTCCGAATGGTCGGAGAGCACCACGAAGCCGAAGATATGGCCCAAGAGACCTTCGTGCGCGCTATCCGCAGTTTGCACCACTGGGACCCGCAGCGACCGCTGGAACCATGGATTTTGACCATCGCCGGCAATCGCTGCCGAACCTTGCTGTCAAAACGCAAAAGACGGCCGCAAGCCCACCCTATCGAGGAGCACGTCGCCGATCATCGTCCCGACCTGCAACCGGCCCAAGTACTTGCCGAAGAAGTTCATTTAGCCCTGCAGCACGTCAGGACCGAATACCGACAAGCTTTTTTATTGTTTCATGAACACGAACTGAGCTACATCGAGATCAGCCAACAGCTCGAAAAACCGCTGGGGACGATCAAGACTTGGGTTCATCGAGCGCGAAGGGAAATGATCGCTCGACTATCGCAAAGAGGAGTGCTAGAAGGGCGCGAAAATGAAATACGTCGAGTTTGAATTTCAACTGCAAGAACTTCTCGACGAGCGGCGTTATCACGAAGCGCGACGCTTGCTAGATCAAGTTGCGCCGGAAGATCGCAGCCGTTGCGAGCGCTTGGCCGCCGCTTATGACACCCTTTTTGACGGTCTCGAAGCTTGGAACCCGCCCCCCTGCGACGCAGCGCTTGCCGATCGGGTTCTCGCCCAGCTACCTACGACGCCCCCGACCGATTTGACGCCCGCTCCTCGCTTAGCCAAGCTCGGCGACTGGCTGCCGATGGCGGCGTTGGCGTTTGCGGCGTCGCTGCTTATTTTGGCGTTCATACCGTTTTCGCTTCGCCAAGAAAAAGATGACCGGGTCGGCACTTACGTCGCCACGACCGACGATCCCGCTCCGCTGATCGGCGAAGAGACGCTCCACTGGGAAGACGCGCAATACGTCTATCCAGTCCGCTCGCCGTTTGATATCCCTTGGGAGCTGACGAGCGAACTGGTGACGCAAACGACCACGGCGCCGCGATTGCCGCTCGATCCGACCTCGCTCAGCGTGGCGACCCTTGACGCGCAACCTTGGCTTCATACGGTGCAACACCCGTTTCGTCCGCTGACCAACTCGATGGGCTCGGCGTTGATGGTCATCAAAGAGGCGACTCTGCCTCACTCGAGCCGACGCAGCGACGATCGCGCCAAACCTCAAGCACGCGGCGCCTCGCTCCCGCTCGCCGTCGATCGCCGCATTACTTAGGATGCAAACCAATAGAATCTCGCCGATTCCCTCCTCAAAAATGGTGAGATTTGCTAGCCAGACCTGACGCTGCGGGTTACATTGCCAAGCGACCTACTTGGTTTCCTGCCTGATCTGTTTCCCCCCAGCGTCATCTATGAATACGTTCCGCCGCTTTTCGCTGCTGTTGATTTCGAGCTTCTTCGCTCTAGCGCCGATCTCGGTCGAAGCCCAAGAAACTTGGCCCCGATTTCGCGGCGAAAACGGGGCCGGCTTGGCCTCGGCGATCGACTTAAAGCTTCCGTTTCAAGCGAGCGAAGACATTTGCTGGAAGACTTCGCTGCCTGGGGTCGGCAACTCGTCGCCCGTCATCTGGGGCGATAAGATCTTTTTGCTCAGCGGCGAAGCAGACGGCTCTTTCGTTTACGCCTTGTGCCTGGACGCCGCCAGCGGCGAAATTCTTTGGAAGAAGAAACTGGCCAGCGGAAGCTATCGCCTGCACTCGAAAAATAGTTTCGCTTCGACCACTCCGGCCGTCGATCAGCGTTCGCTGTACGTAACTTGGAGCGACGGCCAGCAAACGACCTTGGCCGCTTTCACGCATGACGGAGAGCTGGAGTGGACGACCGAACTGGGGCCTTGGGTCAGCCAGCATGGTTTCGGCGTTTCGCCGATGCTATACGACGAGTATGTCATCTTGCCGTTGATGCAACTGGGCGTTCCCTCAAAGCTGAAGGGACGCAAAACCGGCCAAAGCCGATTGACGGCGGTTGATCGTTCGACCGGTCGCATCGTTTGGGAAGCGGCCCGCGACAGCGACGTCGCCGCCTATTCGGTTCCCTACGTCTATCGCAGCAAAACAGGTCGCGATCTGTTGCTTTGCTGCAGTTCGGCCCACGGTATGGTCGCCCACAATCCGGCCAACGGCGATCAGGTATGGGCCAATCCCGCTTTCCGCATGCGAAGCGTTTCGTCGCCGGTCGTCATTGACGGAGTCGCCTACGGATCGTGCGGATCAGGCGGCGGCGGCAATTACGTCGTCGCGGTCGATCCCGAGTCGGGCGAAACGCTCTACCGGTTCGAGCGTTCCGCTCCATACGTTCCGTGCGCCGTCGGCAAAGAGGGCTTCACTTATCTCTGGTACGACAAAGGAATCGTCTCTTGCCTGCGTACCGCCGACGGCGAAAAAGTTTGGCAGCACCGTATCGGCGGCAATTTCTTCAGTTCGCCGATCATCTGCGGAGATCGCCTGATCAATGTCAGCGAAGAAGGCGAAGTCGTGATTTTGTCGACCGGCGAGACGTTTAAAGAACTCGGCCGGTTCTCGCTGGGCGAAGGAAGCATCGCTTCGCCCGCCGCCGCCAACGGCAAACTCTACGTACGTACCGATTCGCATCTGTTTTGCCTGGGCGCCAAGTAACGGCCAGGCTGCCAGCGTTCGTGCCGATCGCTCATCGATTTCTGATCTCCCGCAATTTATTGAGAATCGACGGTCGGTGCATCGATTCGCCGCAAATCTATGCAGGTTGCAGCGACCGTCGAAACCGTTTGACGCGCATCGCGGTATCCAGTAAGGTTCGCGACTCCCATTTCCCAGCCGCGCAGTAGGATACCCTGACCAAGATGACGAAACGTCTGGTGCTATTGCTAGCGATCCTACCTCTAACGGGTCAACAAATTGCGACTGCGCAGTCGCAAGACGATCGCGACTCGCCTGGCATGCAAACGTCCGATCTTTTTCCGGCCGAGCCCGCCGGCTACTTCGACGCCGACGCGGCGAGCGCCGCCGCAACCCCGCAATACGTTCCCTGGTCGCATTCCGCATCGCCGCAGCAACCGCCGTTTCAAGAAGCGGCCTATCCCCTGCCCGACGATCCGCAAACCGAATTTTTAGAAGCGGAGATGCGCTTTGTCGATGAAGAGGAAAAAGCACCTTCCCTCTCCGCGAAGCGAGGCGACAAAGAGCAAGCCCCGATCAAGCTATACACGTATTGGTCGCCTCAGCAAAATCTCAGCACCCAACCGGGCGACTTCACCCTGAACGGCTTCGGCGGCAAGTTCGCCGCGCCAATCTCGATGCAAGAGGGTCGCCTGTGGATCGCCACGACCAACTTCGAGCGTCTCGAAATCGGTTCGTCCGCCATCTTGCCCGACTCTGGCAGAGCGATGCCCGACGAACTTTGGGAAATCAATTTCGGCGTGCTGCATATGCGCGACTTAGACAACGGCTGGAAAACAGGCGGCATGCTCAACCTTGGTACCGCCAGCGATCAGCCGTTCGACAATACGAAGCAGATGACATTGTCGGCGATGGGCTTTCTGAATATCCCATGGCATAACGATCGCGACTCGTGGAACTTCAGCCTGTTTTACTCGCCGACCGCGCAGATCGAGTTTCCGATCCCCGGCATCGCCTACGTCTGGCGTCCGAATGATCAGCTTGAGATGAACATCGGCGTTCCTTTCTCGCTCACCTATCGCCCGACCGAGCGGCGCACGCTGTCGTTTACTTACACGCCGCTGACTAACGTGAACCTGATACTGGAACAAGAACTTGGCGCCAAACTGACCCTTTACGGCGGCTACTCGATCAACAACGAGATCTACTTGCTCTCCGGTCGCCCCAACGACGACGAACGGTTCTATATTTTCGACCAGCGCCTGAAAATTGGCCTGCGTCGCGATATCGCCTATGGATTTTCCGCCGATCTGTCGGCCGCCTATTTGTTCGATCGCCAAATCTTTCAGGCCGACGATTTCTCCAGCGATCGTCGCGACGAAATCGGAATCGATCCCGGCGCGCTGCTCTCTTTTTCGGTCAGTTGGAGCCGATAACGCGGCCGACGCCCCTCTTTTTTGGCGTCCGCCTAGCCGTTGATTCAATCGTTTTCGTCTAGCGCTGCGCCGGTCGCTATGGCGCCGTCGGTATTCTATGCCGCCGCAGGTCTCGCTCCTATTTCTTTAACTCTCGATATTTCTTGAAAAACAACCATTGACAAACACTGAGACTTTACTTATTATTTACTCACGAAATAAAACCACCTTAACCGCGATCGGCGCATGCGCATCGATCGCCCGTAAAAGGAACGCGCCCATGCGTATTGCATTCATCGCCAAACGCCGCTTTCAAGAAGACGCAGGACCGCGGGACCCCCGACGCACGCACATATCCTGTCCTGCGGTCCCGTGCCGCCGGCTTCGCGCGAAAGAGAGGAATTCGCGCCCCGGTTTGAGTCTGCCGTATTCGCAAGAAATGCGTCAGGCGCCGACAAACGGCGCCTGGCGAATGAATCGTTCGACGTACTTCAAGCGAGCCGGCCCATACTTCGAGCAAGCCGACCCGTCGTTTAGTAATCGCAGTTTAGTAATCGCGCGGGGTCACCCGACCTTGCACGCGAGAAGGCAATCCTTGAATGCGGAGGAAACCTTCGGCGTCGGTTTGGTCGTATGAACCGCCCCCTTCCATCGTGGCGATCCCTTCGTCGTACAAGCTGTTTTTGCTCGAACGACCGTCGACCATGATGTTGCCTTTATACAAGTTAAGACTCACTTCGCCGGTCACGTGCTTCATCGTTTCGCGACCGAAGGCGAACAAAGCGTCTAACTTCGGTGCGTACCAAAAACCGTAATAAACCATCTCAGCGACGACGGGAGCGAGTTGATCGCGCAGATGAATCAAATCGCGATCGACCGTCAGTTGCTCGAGCACCAACAACGCGTCATACAGCAAAGTCATGCCGGGCGACTCGTAGACGCCGCGGCTTTTCATGCCGACAAAACGGTTCTCGACCATGTCGATGCGACCGACGCCGTTGCGGCCGGCGATTTCGTTCAGCTTCAGCACGACTTCCAGCGGCGAACATTTCTCGCCGTTGACCGTTACGGGAACCCCTTGCTCGAAGGTGATCTTGACGTTTTCGACCTGGTCAGGCGCCTCTTGCGGCGAGACCGTCATGCCGAACTCGACCGTGTCGACCCCGTTGACCATCAGGTCTTCCAGGTCGCCTGCTTCGTAACTGATGTGCAGACAATTTTCGTCCGAGCTGTACGGCTTGGAGATCGACGCTTTCACAGGAATGTTTTTATCTTCGCAATACTTAATCATCGCGCTGCGGCCGGGGAAAAGCTCGCGAAACTTTTCCATGCGCCAAGGGGCGATGATTTTAACCGACGGATCGAGCGCCTCGGCCGCCAATTGAAAGCGGCATTGATCGTTCCCTTTGCCGGTCGCCCCGTGCACGTAAGCGTCGGCACCGACTTCGCGAGCGATTTGCAAACAAATTTTCGAGATCAACGGTCGCGCGATCGAGGTGCCCAACAGATAAATCGACTCGTATTTCGCTTGCCACTGCGCGATCGGAAACGCGAAGTCGCGACACATTTCTTCCCGAGCGTCGACAATTTGGGCCGATTTGGCGCCGCAAGTTTTCGCCTTTTCCAAGATCGCCTGGCGGTA
>JBITAD010000242.1:0-1699 GCA_044439945.1 Blastopirellula sp. JB062 | reverse complement strand
CGCCGCAGGTCTTCGCCTTTTCGAGAATGGCCTGGCGGTCTTCGCAGGGTTGCCCCAGATCGACGTAAACCGCATGAACTTCATAACCTTCGTCTTGCAGCCATCCGAGGATGACCGAAGTGTCCAAACCGCCCGAGTAGGCAAGTACGCAGCTAGGCATTGGCGAAAACCATCAGCAGATAAAGGGAAAGGGACGCCCTCTGCCGGGCTAATCGCCCTGAGAGGAAAGGTTTCATTGTGATCCGATTTCAGCCGTGCCACAAGGTAGCGGCGCTTGAATTGCCTGTGCGGGAGCCTGCCGAAGCAAAATGTCGCCTTTTGAATCAATAAAAGCGAAGAAGGGGCGAATAACGGTCCTCGTCCAGTTCGCGCGACTTGCACAAACGCGAGCGTTTATTCCGCCAAGATCGCCGCCAGCCCCGCGCGATAGTCGGAATACTTCGGCTTGAGCCCGAGATGTTCGACCGCCCACCGGTTCGACATGCGACGGTTCGCACCGGCGCGCAGCCCGGCAGGCGAAGCGGGATCGGCCGCCTCATAAACGGGCGCGGGCGCATTTAAGCTGCGTGCGATTTGAGCGTAATACTCGCGACGTTCGACCGGTTGACCGTCGCTAATCACATACAACGGCGCCGGCTGAGCATGCTCGGCCGCCAACAACACGGCCTGAACCGCATCATCGACATGAATCAGATTCAACATGCCCGCCCCGGGCGCGGGAATCGCGACGCCGTCGGCAATGTCTTTGGCGCGGGGAATGCGTCCCGGTCCGTAAATGCCGGCCAAACGCAGGACCGTATGTTTCGCTTTCCACTGGGGATGATCGCGCAACAAATTTTCGGCCGCAAAACATGCTTTCCCCCCGGCACGTTGCGGATTGCACGGGGTTTGTTCATTGACCAATTGTCCAGCTGCGTCGCCGTAAACCCCGGTCGAACTGAGATAGATCAGCCGTCGGCATCCGTTTGGCAAATGTCGCAGAACCTTGGCGAGCCCAGCGACGTAAACATCATCGATGGTCGGATCGGCCGTACGATCGTAACCGACCGCAAACAACACGGTATCGACGCTCGGCAGTTGGTCGAGCGAAGACTCGTCAGTCACGTCGGCGAGAATCGGCTGAAGCTTGTCAGCGGCAAATTGGGCCGCCGTTTCGGCACTTCGCGTGACGGCGAAAACTTGATCGTCTTGGGCGCACCACAGATGGGCGACGCGCAAGCCGACGTATCCGCAGCCGATTATCAGTCGGCGAGAATGTCCCGTGCTCATGGAAGATCTTTCTGGGACGTGTTGGCAGTTTGTTGGAACCTGCTCGATCTTAACGGTTTGGCAGGTTGTAACAAGCGGCTACAAAAACAGTTACGTACCGGTTATTCTGAACAAGACGCCGCACTTTAGCGATTTCCCGCAAAAACGCGTCGTACGATTTGCTTCAAATTTGCCGGATTTATCGCCTATAATAAAAGTCCCCAGTTAGAGCCCCAATCTCTCGATCGCGGAACGCAGGAATATGACGCATCAGACGAGAAGCCCTCTCCTCATCCTTTTCCTTTTTATCACTTCCGTTTGCGGATATTCGCTTGGTCATGCAGAAGAAACGTCGTCGGTCGTTCAAACGGCCCATTTCGCCGAAATGCTGGCCGGCGACGCGCCGAGCGGTTTAAGCGAGTTGCGCGCCCTCGAAAAACGAGTGCAAGAG
>JBITAD010000241.1:0-3438 GCA_044439945.1 Blastopirellula sp. JB062 | reverse complement strand
CTCTATTTGTCGCAACAAGGCGACCGCAAGAAGTGAAAAAACTGATCCCTCGGTGAAGAAGGATATTTCCCATGATTCGGCACGAAGCGCTGCTCTCCCCTTCCCCCTTGTTTGACGACGCTTTTTCGACGACCGTGACGCCGATCGAAGAAAGTTGTCTCGACGATCTATTTGAAGGCGCCTTGGTCGATCCGCGCCCTTATCAATTGCGGATCGCCTCGAAAGCGATCGCCGCCTTCGAAGAACATCGGGCCGATCCGTTTCATGAACTTTCGGCCTCCGGCTCTTCGGTATTGGTCGAAAGCCCCACAGGCAGCGGCAAAACTATCATGGGACTCGGCATCGCCCAATGGATGCAAAAGCACTACGGACTAAGCGTCGGCTGGGTATCGATGCGTCGAAATCTGTTGCAACAAGCGCAAGAGGAAAACTTGCGCCGCGGCTTTGACGTCAAACTGGAATTGATCTCGATGTTCGAGAAAAACCCGCCGAAAGTCGACATGCTGATCGTCGACGAAGCGCAGCACGACGCCGCCAACAGCATGGCCAACCTGCACTGCGCCGTTCGACCGCAATACGTATTGGGGCTAACCGCGACCCCGTTTCGCAGCGATCGGGTTAAGCTTTGTTTTGATCGGGTGATTAAAGACGCAGGCATTCGACAGTTAATTCAAGACGACTATCTGAGTCGCTTTCATCACTTTACGATTCCCGAGTATACGCCTTTAGCGGTCGCCGAGCATTATGCGCGCAGCCCCCAGCTATGGGGCAAGTCGATCATGTTTTTTCATCGTCGGCAACAATGCGACGCGGCACAAGCGGCCCTGGCCGCACGTAACATCCGCAGCGAAGTCGTCACCGCGACCAGCGATCGCGATCGTCAGCTAAACGACTTTGTAACGGGGCGCGTTCAGGTGCTGATCAACATGTGCATTTTGACTGAAGGGTTCGATTGCCCAGATCTGCAAACGGTTTTTTGCCGTCCCTCAAGTCGCGCATGCACAATTCAAATGTGCGGACGCGTGTTTCGCAAACATGCGGCGCACCCCTTCAAGCAAATCGTTCAATGTCGAAATACGCCGCACCCAATTCTGAAAACGGCGAACGCTGCCGAACAATACGTATGGAACGGCGAAACCTGGCGCAGTCTGAAGATGAATCGCGAGATCGCGAAAATTAGCACGCGAGCGCGTCGAATGATCGCGGACGCCGAAGTCAAGCTGCCCAAATTGGTCGCTGCGGCCCGCACTTCTAAACCGTTCTGGAGACAATTTCGCGAGGGGTCGTAAGTATTACCTAAAACGCTCGAACTCGGATTGATATTCTTTCACCCATGCAAGGGGGACGATGCGATGAAATGGAACTTCGAATACGGACATGCCCGGATAAAAGATTTTCACGTCGCCGCCGAACGCGACCCGCGTAGCGGCAAAGCGGAAGTTAAATCGATCGATCTCAATGGCGAGCGCCTAACGCCGACGCCTCGATTCTGGCGTTCGATGTTCATAAGATTCGGTTTCTCGGAGAGCGTCTTTCGTTACTTCGACCATCAAGAAGTGTTTCAACGAATCGCCGCGCGTACCCCTAGCGATACGGTTCGCTACTGCGTCGAACGCTCGGCGCATGGAAGTCGAAGATTACTTTCGGTCAGCAATCCGAAACGGCCGGTGATTTCGCACGACGAGGTCGTCGACCTGGTAGATCGCTATGAAGGAGACGAGATCGATTACGCCGACGGGATTATTACCAGTACGCATCGACCGCGCAGCGGCGATTGCACGTTTGAAATTGGCGGAGATCGCTTTAAACACCGGTTTGTGATGGAGACGCCGATCGACGGCTTCAGTCAACCGCGAATCTTTCTTTCGTTTTTGCGAATGGTTTGCTCAAACGGCGCGATCGGCTACAGCCGCGCGTTTCGTAGCGACGTCAGCCTGGGCAAAGATATCGGCCATTGCATCGCTCGCGCCCTCGACAGTTATGACAACGGCGAAGGCTATGCGGCGCTGCGTCAGCGATTTGAGAGCGCGCAATCTTCGTGGGCTTCGCTCCGCGAGTGCAACTCGTTGTACAAAATTTTGTGCAAGCACGACCGCGACAAGTCGTTCTCGTCGGCGAGCGTGTTGCCTGACTTCCATCAAATGACGGGACGCCTGCACGAATTGTACGGCCTGGCGAATCTCGACGGTCTTAGTGAAAAACGACAGCGGATTCTTCCGGCGAAATGCCGTATTTACGACTTGATAAATTTCGCCAGCGAGGTCGCCACGCACTACAGCGGCGGCGACGCAAGTCGTAATCTTCAAGCCTATATCGGCACGTTAATTTCCGACGAATACGACATGGAAGGAACCGCAGTCGAGACGACCGAATTCGCCGATTTGCTATTGGCCGAATCCGCGGCGGGCCTCAATTAAACGAGGAACCGTTGCCGACCTAGGCGGCGCCGGGTTACACTGCTTTTGCTAGAGCGAAGGCGCTCTAGCGCGTGATGCGATTCGCAACTTCGTTCACGGAAGAACCAGCGCCGGTGGCACGCAACGAACAGCTGATCCGTCAGCACAAAATATTGCAAATACTCGAGCATTCGCGCTATGGGTATTTGCTAGAAGAAATCCGCGATGATTTGGTCGCTCAATTGGGCCTGACGTCGCTTCACGTGCGCACGGTTCGCCGCGATCTCGAAGCGCTGCAAGCCGCAGGCTTTGATGTCGACGGGCACGATTCGCAGCGCGGACGAGTTTGGAAAATGGGTTCCGGCGCTCGCGGCATGCACAAAATTAGCGCCTCGGCGACCGAGCTAATCGCGCTCTCGCTCGGTCGCGATTTAATGCTGCCCTTAGCTGGTACCCCTTTCTGGGTCGGCATTGAATCTTTCTGGAACAAAATTCAAGAACAACTTCCTGAATCAATCTGGGAACATTACCGCAAATATCGCCAGGCGCTGCATGTCAGCGGCATCACTCCCAAATCGTATAAGAATCAAGAGGGAATTCTTAAAACGATCAACCGAGCGATACGCCAACACCGGGTTGTGCAAATTTCGTATCAGACGTTAGGGCAGCCGAAACCGAAACAACGCGAAATCGAACCATACGGGGTCGTGTTGTATCAATCGAGCATCTACATCGTCGCGGCCGCCTGCGAAGTTGCGGAACCCGAGTCGCGCGTTCGACACTGGAAACTAGATCGTTTCACCAAGGCCGAAGCGCTCGACACCTATTTTAAACCGCCCAAAGATTTCGATCTCGAGCGGCATCTCGCGCAGTCGATCGGCATATTTGCGTCGGAAAAGACGCAGAATTTCAAAATTCGCATTAGCAGTTTTGCAGCGGCGTGGGTACGCGAAGATCCTTGGCATCCCGAGCAAAAAATTGAATCGCAAGAGGACGGCGGCGTGATCTTAACCGTCAAAGCGGCGAACGAATTGGAAATTAT
>JBITAD010000240.1:0-3438 GCA_044439945.1 Blastopirellula sp. JB062 | reverse complement strand
CAATGGGCAGATCGAGCGTGGCGGTCATAAAATTGCTGACGCAAACCAGGTCGCCCCCTTCGGCCGTATAGACTTGATCGCCTGTACGCTCGTCGGTCCAAAAATAACTGCCGGGAAAAACCCAGTTGGTCTCCAACGTTTCGTCGGTTCCAGACTTGCGTATCCAATCGCGCGCGTTGGCGATTTGCGTTTTGCCCGCTTCATTTTTCCATTGCACGTAGATGGCGACCTCTTCGCCGGTGGCAGGCTCAAATTTTGGCGTAAACTTAACCGGCGTCCCCGGCTTCGCGCCGCACGCGACCAAACCGGCATGCACCATCATCGCTTTGACCGGTAGGGCGATAATCGACTCGTGCTCTTTGGTCCCTTTTAAGCAGGCGAACATCTCGAGCGTACCCTTCCGCAGGCAAATTTCGCCGTCGGCGATCACCATTTTGCGGTTACGATCGAACCAGATTGGGTGCTTGTTCGAGAGTTTTCGCAGCGCCGGCTTGTCCGCCGCCTGGTCAACATCCGCGTTAGTAGCGGCGGTCTCTTTTTTGGCAGTTTCGTTTTCGGCGGCGCCCGCGTCATTTTGGGCGTAAACTGCGGAAACCAGCCCCCAAAACAGGCAACAAATCGCTACGAATCGGCAGGTCGGCATCACTTGGCCCCTTTTTCTGGCATGAGGGGGAAGGCAATTAAATAGCACACTGTTAAGATAATGCGGTTCTGCGTTTTGGTCTACGTCGAGCTTCCTTTCGTTTCTATTCCACGGCAAGAATTATGATTCAATCCACCGCCTCGACGCGTACGCCTGGCGCCGGTTTGGTTGAGCCGGGCCTTGAGAACGCTCAATGGGCCGTTTGTGCGCCAAAGTTCCGTCGCCGCTGCAAGTTAGAGGACTGGAACAGTTGGAGTCAGTATCTGGCCGAACGAAAAATGCCGCAACCGCTGCAAGAGCTTGTCTCGGGCAAAAAAGATTCGCCCCTTGGTTGGGCGTTTTTGCCAGATGATTCGATCGACGCCCGCTCGTTTGAATGGATCGAAAATCTTGGTAAAGAAGCGCGGGGCAAATCGACCAAGACCGACTGGCAAGCGACCCTCGATCAATGGCTCGCCGACGCAGGCAAGCGAGTCGACGAACGAAACTTCGCCTTGGAAATGATCGCTTGGACGCATGCGTTGCCCCGTTTGACCGGCAGGGTTGATCAGGCGGCGTGGTGGAGCTTGCTGACCTATCTGCAGCAAGCGGCGCAAGAGGCGTTGGCGGCCAACTTTGACGATCATTTGCCCGAGCAATTTTTGGCTGGCGAACTGCCGCTGACGTTGGCCTATCAATTTCCCGAAATTCAAGCCTGCGCCGACCTGGCCAAGCCTGCGGCCGCCGTAATTAGCGACGGCATCGACAATTTGCTCGACGGCGAAGGCATGCCGAAGGCCGAAAATCTAAGCAGCTTGCGGGCGCTGCTCGGTTGTTGGACCCGATCGTTCGCCTTGGGCAAAGAGATCAAGGGCGCCAAGTTCCACAAAGATGCCGAATCCCAATATTCATGGGCGGTTCGCCAATCGATTCGCACCACGCGCAGCGACGGCAGCCAAATGTTCGGCGGCGGCGTCTCGAACCGCTATTCCAAGCATCTGTTTCAAACCGCGCTGCAACTGGCCGGCGACGAAGAAGACGCCAGAATCGCCGACTTCGCTTTGCCCGGGCGCCCGACCAAAGAAAACATCGCCCAATGGTCGCTGGCCGTCGCGTCGTACGAGTCGGAGTGGAGCCAACTGGCGGTTTTGCGCCCCGATTGGTCGCGCCGCGGCGCGCGATTGGCCCTCGACTATTCGGGCGACGACGTCTTGGTCGAACTGGAGACCGAAGGCGAAATCTTAGCCGCCGGCGCCTGGAAGCCTCAAATTTCGCTCGATGGAAAGCGACTCGACTGCCGCGGTCACTGGCGCCAAGTCGGCTGGCTGGCGGACGACGATGGAGATTATTTAGAGCTTGAAATCGATTTAACCGGCGGACACGCTTTGCAACGTTTCTTTTTTCTGGCTCGTGAAGATAAGTTTTTAATTGTGGCTGACGCGGTTCTCTTAAAAGATCAGCAAGGCCGCATAGATTACGAAATTGCCTTGCCGTTCGTCTCCGATCTCGAAACCTCGATCGCCGACGAAACCTGCGAAATGGAGATTAAAAAGGGACGCGGTTGGAGCCGGATATTGCCGCTGGGGCTTTCCGAGTGGAAAGTCGACAGCAGTCGCGGTCGATTGGAGCGCGAAGAGGATCAAATCACGTTGCAAATGCAGCTTCAAGGCAAGGCGCTGTATGCGCCGTTGTTGTTCGACTTGAAGCGCAGTCGTCGCTTGCGTCCCTACACCTGGCGACAGTTGACCGTCGCCGAAAGCTTAGAGATTCAGCCGCGCGACGTCGCCGCCGGATTCCGCTTTCAATTGCATGACCAAAATTGGCTCTTGTATCGTTCGTTTACCGAAAAAGCGAATCGAACCTTAATGGGGGTGAATCTGACCTCGGAATGCATGGTCGCCCGCTTCGACGGAGACGAGGGGATAACGCGCATGTTAGAAATCGAGCACGCCGATTCGGAGTAGGGAGAACCTCGGCATGCAATCGCCCCGTCGAGATCGCCTGGCTGAAAATTTAGCCCGGGTTCGCCGTCACATGTCGGACGCCGCCGCGCGCAGCGGACGTTCGGTCGAAGACGTTCGTCTGATCGCAGTGACGAAATATGTCGACGCCGAGACCGCCGCTCTCTTGGTTGACCTTGGTTGTCGCGACCTGGGAGAAAGTCGGCCGCAACAGCTCTGGGACCGCGCCCAACAGTTTGCCGCGGCGCCGGTCGCATGGCACATGATCGGTCACCTGCAACGCAACAAGGCGAAGCGAACCGTCGCCTCGCTCGATTGGTTGCATGCCGGCGATAGCTTGCGTCTTTTGAAAGCGGTCGACGCCGCCGTGGCGGCCGACATGCGCTTGCCGGTCTTGCTCGAAATCAATATCTCGGGCGATGCGGCCAAACATGGAATCGCACCCGCCGAAGCGGCGGAGGTGTTGGACGAAGCGGCCCAACTTCCCAATATCGAGATTCGGGGGCTGATGGGCATGGCCTCGTTGTCAGGCGGAGTCGATACGGCACGTAAGAATTTTTCCGCACTACGCGAGCTGCGCGACCGTTTGGCGGCCAATGCGCCTGATCATGTGCAGCTAACCGAACTTTCGATGGGAATGAGCGGCGACTACGAAGCGGCGATCGAAGAAGGAGCGACGATGGTGCGGGTCGGCTCGACCTTGTTGGAAGGAATCTAATACGTGATCGATCTGCAGCCACATCTGCAGGGCGTTCTCTTACCGCTGCGAGCCGCGCCAGGCGCTAAAAAAAATGAGCTGCGCGGGGTGCAAGCCGGCGCGCTAAAGGTCTCGGTCACGGCGGCGCCGGAAGATGG
>JBITAD010000239.1:0-3440 GCA_044439945.1 Blastopirellula sp. JB062 | reverse complement strand
GAGACGAAGACGGTGGAGACGAAGACGGTGGAGACGAAGACGGTGGAGACGAAGATGGCGGGGACGAAGATGGCGGGGACGAAGATGGCGGGGACGAAGATGGCGGAGATGAAGATGGTGGAGATGAAGATGGTGGGGATGAAGACGCGGATGCCAAGCAGGAATAAACCGAATCAATCGCAACCTTCATGAAGCAATAAGCAATGAATCAAAACGAAATGCTTTGGGGCACGCAGACCGTTTGTGCCTATGGTGGAGTCTTTTTTGAATCACGCGGGTACGGGCTCGATTTAGTCGCATCCGGCGAACAAGGGACAGTCACGATTAACGGCTCGCTAAACGCTCAGATGGTGAGCGGCACAGGAATGATTGCGGTCGCCGGTACCGAAGAGTCGAATACCGTCTGCATTTCGGCTGGCGAGGTCGGAACGATTAAGCAAGTGGTCGGTACGCCGATGGTTGGTGCGCAAATCGCGATGACGCCTGAGGAAGTGACGATTAGCGTTGGTCCAGTCGGTGAGGGCGCAAGCATCATGATGACGCCGGAATCGATCACATTTAAAGTTGCGGACGTCGTGCTCGCGATCACTCCTGAAGGGATCACGGAGACGGTTGACGATTCGATTAGGTCGAATACGCCTGCGGGGCACGTATTGGAAGCGGCGGACGGTTCGTTTGAAGTGACTCCGGCAGCGATCTCGCTCGAAGCGCCGACGATCGAAGTGACCGGCGATGCGATGATCACCATGGAAGGCGCCCTGGTAAACATCAACTAATTGAGCACTTGGCCATGAAATCAATCCCCTCGCTCAAGCCTGCCTGCGGCCATAGCTCGCACGCGGCGCACGTCGCACCTCAACTGCCGGCGCCGACCCAGCCGCTACGCTCCGACGCGACGGCCGTCGAAGTCTGCCAGTATTACAAGTTGCAATTGTCCTATGAGGCCCGTCGACGATTAACCCCGACCCTCGCTTCACTTGATTATGTCGAGCGACTGATCGCACATGATCTAGACGTTGACGCACGTAAAGTATTGGCTGCGGCGTTGCCGCTACGACGTTCGCTTTGGTGGTCGGTATTAACAATCCATGACGCTTTACGCGATGATCAATCAGGAGAAGCGGATCGCTTGGCGCCGGTGGTGCAATGGATCGCACGCCCTAGCGAAGAAGGGTTGTTGGAAATTCGTCGTTTCGACAAGAAAGTGAAACGAAGTTCGCTTTGGGGATGTTTGTTTCAAGCCGCCTACGCCGCAGGCGGGCGATCGACTCCGCCTGATCGCCCCAAGGCGGCGGCCCCGCCTGAAATGGCGCGTCGAATTATCGGGGCACTGATTGCGATGGCGGCAAGTTATCGTCAGCAACGCGGTTATTACGAACGAATGCGGCGATATTTGCTGCTAGGTCAAAGTTTGGCGCAAGGTCCGGCGCCTTGGATTGGTCGAAACGCTCAGCCCGCAAAGGAATCGTCATGAGTGCTCAAGAAGCGTCCGCGCCGGCCGCGCTGTGCGATCTGTCGGAACCGGCGCAAGCGTTATTAAAAGTCGAGCCCCAGGCTCCCCGATTCTTCAAATCGCTAATCGACGGCGAATTGTTTGACGACGCGCTGCAATTTTCGGCCGCTTGTTTAGCTGGGCCTGATCGGATTTGGTGGGGGCTGCTTTGCGTCTGGGAGGCTCTGCGACCAGTGACCAGTCGTGATGAAGAGATGTTACTAGAGATGATGGTCGCTTATTTAGTAAGCCCGCAAGACGAGCGACGCTGGCAGATCCGGACCCAATCGCGTCTGAAAGGGATTAGTCCGCTTCTGAAGATGCTGGCTCAAGCGTTGTTTCATTCTGGAGAGAGCGTTACGCCGGCAGATGCGCCGCCGCTGAAACCGAAGCCGCAAACGCCGATTACTCTGGTTTCGACCGCAGTGAAAGCGGCGGCGACTGCTTGCCGCAGTCGCCGCGGAGTTGACGTTCGGCCTGAATTTTTACGCTTAGCGATGGAAGTGAGTCGCGGTCAGCATTCTCCCAACGCGGCAGTTATCGCAAACTAACCCCAGGACGTACCAATGTCGATCACCGATCAATTTGCCGGCGCACTAAGCCAAATGGACACGTTCTTGGCGAAGGCGACCGCAGTTAGCAACACGCTTGTCAATCCGAAACAGCGCGAGCTCTATAGCCAGGCCTTGCAGTTAGCGAGAAAAGCTCGGCTCGAAATGGAAACGGCCGTGCCTGCCGCACTGCAATCGATCGCGCAGACGAAAGAGAAGGCGAGTTCCGATCTCACCCGTTTACGGTCTGGCGTCGAAAGATTGAAGCAAAGGCAACAAGAAGCGAAGAAAGTCGCACAGCAAGCCGCCGCTAAAATGAAAGCGGCCCAGGCGGAGATGAAAAAAGCCCCTGTCAAAGCAAGTTTAAAAGCGATCAAAATGCCGCCTGCCTGGGGCGATCAATTGAAAGACGAACTGCTAGGTAAGTTCGGCAATTTGCCGTCGGCGCCAAAGGCCGCGCCGCGCGATGCGGCAATTTGGGATGACTGGCAATGGAACAACGACGCGAAACCGTTGGACGAGGGTTAATCTAATGGGGCAACCTGCCGCGTGCATCTCGTACATGCAAGTCTGTCCGATGGTGACGGTTCTTGTTCCGCATGTCGGCGGCCCGATTATCGGGCCAGGCGCCGTCACGGTTCTAGTAGGCGAATTGCCGGCCTCCCAAATGGGCGATATGTGTACTTGCGTCGGCCCCCCCGCGACGATCGCGCTCGGCTCGATGACGGTGCTGTTAGAAGAAATGCCTGCCGCAAGAATGGGGGACATCACCGACCATGGAGGCGCGATCATGCTTGGACTTCCCGACGTTTTGATTGGAGAGTAAGCCCCGTTGGTGCGACCCCGCGCCGCGTTACGCTACTTGCGAAAAGGACGCTTCTCCGGTATCAAGACCTGCATGCGACAATATCTTGATCTCATGCAGCGTATTTTGGACGAAGGATGCCGAAAGGAAGACCGGACGGGCACCGGTACGCTTAGCGTTTTCGGCCATCAGATGCGATTTCGCTTAGCCGACGGCTTTCCGGCGGTAACGACCAAAAAGCTGCACTTACGGTCGATTATTCACGAGTTGCTATGGTTTCTCAAAGGAGAAACGAATATCGGCTATCTGCGTGAAAACAAGGTTTCGATTTGGGACGAATGGGCCGATGAAAAGGGAGAATTAGGCCCCGTTTACGGCTACCAATGGCGATCGTGGCCCACACCTGACGGAGGTCGCATTGATCAGATATCGGACTTGATTGAACAGATTCGGAACAATCCAGATTCTCGACGCTTGATCGTTTCGGCTTGGAACGTGGCCGACGTGCCGAGCATGAAGTTGCCTCCTTGCCATTTATTGTTTCAGTTTTATGTGGCCGAGGGGAAACTGAGCTGTCAGTTGTATCAGCGAA
>JBITAD010000238.1:0-3397 GCA_044439945.1 Blastopirellula sp. JB062 | reverse complement strand
AGAGGCGATTCAAGCCGCCAACAAGGCGGACTGCCGCATCTATGTAATGGGACGCGAAGCGATGTTCGGCTATCCGTTCGGGCACGTTCGCTGGGAGAACCCGCGCAACGGCGACATTCACTTGCTTCCGGTTGATCGTGGCCCCGAAACGGCGCTGATCGAGCAGTTGCAAACCGACGGCTTCGGCAGACGGCGCGATTCGCTGACCAGCGGCTACGGACCTTACGAACAAGTTCGACTGGCGAAAGAAACGGGCGGCATCTTCTTTATGCTGCCAGGCGAAGAAGCCGATCTGTATCAACTCAAAGATCGCCGCTATAGCGTTTCGGCCATGGAGCCTTATCGCCCCGACCTGCGACCGCGCCGCGATCTCATGCGCGAAGCGATGCAAGATCCGCTCCAGGCGGTCGTCACCAAAGTGATCTATGACCTCAACCCCTACAACGAAGAGGTCTCGAGCGTCATCGAGATTCGCCGGCGATTTTCTCCCGACTTTGCTAAGCTGACGCAACAAGTGCGGTTTGAACAAGCGAAAATGCTGACTTATATCGAGTATCTCGATAAAGCGATCGCCGCGATCGAAAAAGCGTTGCCGCTACGCGACGCTTCGCCCTACATTCGCCAACAAGCCAATTTTGACTTGCTGTACGGTCAGTTAATCGCCTATCGCGTTCGCGCTTATGAGTATGGCGCCTATCTGACGGAGTTTGTCAAAAATCCGCCGGCGCAACCGAAGCTGCCTACGCCCAAGCATGAATTTCGAGGTTGGGATCTGATCACGGTAAAGAAACTCTCCGCCCCTGACGTAACCGCCGAAGACATCGAGCTCTCACGCAAGTTGCTCAAAGAAGTCGTCAAAGAATATCCTGGCACGCCTTGGGCGGCTCGCGCCCAGTGGGAACTGAATCGCGGCTTTGGCGTGGCGCTGACTCCTTGGATGTTCGACACCTCGCGCTTCCCGAAGACATCGGGCAACGCGCCTCCGATTAAGGTCCCCAAACTATAACGCCTGGCCGCTCGCTTATTTTAGCGGTTTGCCCGTTCTGCGGTCGAACTTATCCGGAGTAAACCGGCTGGGTACCGGGTCATCGGTCTTCTTCGCCCATTGCTGGTATTCCGCCCGCATCGTCGACAAAGTTTTTGCGTAGGCAGGATCGTTCGCCAGGTTCTTCAGTTGGTATTCGTCCTGCATCACCTCGTACAATTCTTCTTGAGGCCGCGGCGCCACCAACGGAGCGCGCTGATCGTCGGTTAACTTGCCTGCCTCGTCAAGCTTCAACATCGCCCGAAACGTCGGGCTGTTAACGGCGTCGGCCGGCGGCGAACCCGTCAGTTGCGGCAACGCATTATAGATGTACAAAAAATCTTTTGACCGCACGCTTCGCTCGAAGGCTTGATAGTCGTGCCAGTTATGCTCGGAAAAAACGTACTGGCGCGTCTCGGCCTGCGGGTTTTTCAAAATCGGCGTGAACGATTTTCCTTGAAACGTCGGCGATTGGGGAACTTGGGCCAGCTCTAAGATCGTCGGGGCAATGTCGACCGAACTCACCAAGCTGGCGGTCGTCGTCCCAGGTTTTACGCCGGATGGCCAATGAACGATAAACGGAGTTTTTACGCCGCTGTCATAAACGGTCGTCTTACTGCGCGGAAACGGTCGCCCATTGTCAGACATGAACAGTACAAACGTATTATCGGCGATTCCCTGCTCTTGAAGCAGACGCATCACCTTGCCGACGTAACCGTCTAGCCGCGAAATTTCGTCGTAGTACATCCCCAAGTCGTCGCGAACTTCAGGATGATCGGGCAAGAAGGGGGGAACGACAATCTCTTCTCGCGTATGCGGCTTATCGATCGTATTGGGTCGGTACCCGCGGTGGGCGTCGAACGAAGCGAACCAAAAGAAGAAGGGTTGATCTCGCGGACGTTCTCGCAAGATCGTTTCCCATTTTTCGCATCCGCTTGGCCCGCCGCGAACGATTCGATCAAAGTTCTTTTTCGCCGGTTCGCCGATGTGCCATTTGCCGGCCGACGCCGTGTAGTAGCCTGCCTGTTTTAACAAACCGGCGAAAACGACCTGATCGGCAGGAAGCGGCATGTGCAGTTCGGCGGCGCCGGTACTATGCGGATATCGACCGGTAAGAATGCTGCAACGGCTTGGGCTGCAAGAGCTGCAAGTCAAAAACGCCGAATCAAAACGAATTCCTGCCGACGCCATTTGATCGATATGCGGAGTTTTGACACGAGGATGGCCGTAAGCCCCTATGTCATTCCACCCCACGTCATCAGCGATCATAATGATAAAATTGGGCCGCTCGGCTGCGAAAAGGGTTGCGGCGGAAAACATGATCGCAGCAAGAGTCGTGGGCACAAACCGAAGCATAAGGCGTCCTGTCGACAGCAGTGGCGGGATGTTAGGGTGAAGGCAATCGGCACGAAGCTATTCTAGCCAGCCTAACCCTTCTCGATCAAACTGGCTTGATTTTTGAAAAGTACGTAGGACCGCAATGGCGTTAATCTCTGTTCGCGACGTTTCGATCGCCTTTCATACGGCCCCGCTGTTGGTACAGGCCAATTTGCAGATTGAGCCTGGCGAGAGAATCTGCCTTGTCGGTCGCAACGGAACAGGCAAATCAACCTTACTGCGAATGCTTGCCGGACAGCAAGCGACCGACTCGGGAGAAGTCGTCGTCGCTCCCGACGTGCGAGTCGCCACGTTATCGCAGACGGCGACCGCCGGAACGGATCAAACCGTGTTTGATTTGGTCGCTTCCGGGTTGGGCGAAATGGGCGAAACGCTTGCCGAATATCATCGCTTAACGCATCAAATTGCGACTGCCGCGTCGGATGAAATCGCAGCTAGACTCGACCAATTGCAGCACAAACTCGACATCGAGGATGGCTGGAATCAACACCAATGGGTAGAGCGAGCGATTTCTTCGACCAAGCTGGACGGAGACGCGAACTTCGCCGAGTTATCGGTGGGCAAAAAACGGCGAGCCTTGTTCGCTCAAGCGTTGGCCAGTCAACCGCACGTCTTGCTGCTGGACGAACCGACGAACCATCTCGACATCGAATCGATTCTCTGGCTCGAAGAATACTTACTCACCTTCGAGGGGACGATCGTTTTCGTCACCCACGACCGGACCTTCGCCCAAAAGCTGGCGACCCGGGTCGTCGATATCGATCGCGGACAGCTAACAAGCTGGGCTTGCGGATTCGACGACTACGTCAAGCGAAAAGAAGCCGCTCTCGAAGCGGAAGAAAAGCAAAATGCGCTATTCGACAAGCGCCTGGCGCAAGAGGAAGTATGGATTCGCCAAGGCATCAAGGCCCGTCGCACCCGGAACGAAGGCCGCGTTCGCGCTTTGAAAGAAATGCGGGCCGAATACCAAAACCG
>JBITAD010000237.1:0-3451 GCA_044439945.1 Blastopirellula sp. JB062 | reverse complement strand
GAATTTCAAATCCCGGGCGCGATTGGCATACCATCTGCATTAGCAGTCTTCTCGAAAACAACATCTCGTCGCCAACTTTGGCTGAACGAGATCATCCAACGAATCCGCCTTTCAAAAAGGAGCCTGTTATGTTGTCTTGGGCACTAATGTTTTTCATTATCGCGCTGATCGCCGCTGGACTTGGTTTTGGCGGCGTCGCCGGTGCGGCTGCCGGTATCGCGAAGATTTTGTTCTTCGTCTTTCTTGTCTTGTTTGTCGTCAGCCTCTTAAGCGGTTTGGTCCGTCGACCGGTCGCTTAGTCGGCTTGACGCGTTCAAGCATCGTTGAAGTTTGCCGGGCGCAACGGCGCCCGGCCTTGTAAATCAACGACGGCAAACGCACTCCTTGAAAAGGATTCATCCATTTTATTTTCAACAGGAGCCGTCATGTCGCACGTAAATACGATTTTTCAGTTAGACGAAGAAACGCTCTCGGCGCTCCAAGAGCTTACCCGGGCGTTGCACGACAGCCAAACGGCGTTGACTGACGCCGCTGGAAAAGTGGAGTCGCCGCAAGTTGCGCGATTATTTTATGAATTGGCGACGGGCCGCGCGCAGCTCGAGCATGAGTTGCGTCAATACATTCAACTGAATGACGACGAGCCCCCTTCTTCAGGCACGCTGATCGGCGAAACCCAAAAGCTTTGGTTGGCGCTTCGCTCTTCGCTTTCCGGCGGAAAGACGAAATATATCTTGGCAGATATGCAGCGTTTAGAAGATTACTTGGTCGCCGAATACAAAAAGTTGTTACCCAAGACGGCAGGCAGCCCTTTGAGCGCCGTCTTTCATGAGCAGTTCGTTGCGGTGAAGCAGGGGCGAGATCAGGTTTGCCAACTGCTTGAGCGATCGCAATAAAACTACCGAGCCTTCCGAAAGGCGATCGGAAGAAGTTGGGTGATGGGAGGGAACGCGGCTGCGATTGCAGCCGCGTTCTTTTTTGACCAGGAGAAGAAAAATGAGTCAAGATTGTCTAATAGGTACGTTCAATTCTTCAAGCGACTGGGAAACGGCCCAGCGAGAACTGGAACTGCGCGGCCTAACTACGGAGAACTATAAACGCCTACGCGACGAGCATGACTTGCGGGCGCTAGCGCCTCAAATCGCTTTGCAGTCCGATCAAGCGCGACCGCGGTTATGGAAAGGAGCGTTTCTGGGCGGGTTGATCGGCGCGCTCGGATCGTTTTTTATCGGCATGGCGGTTGGCGGAGAAATGGCCGCCAGCAGCGCGCCCATCGCTATCGCCGTCACCGGCGCGATCGTCGGCGCGTTTATCGGCGCTTTATCAGGATGGGGGCTCCCACGCAGTCAGGAAGCGGAAGCCATGGCGGTGTTGTCAGGGCGACAAGGAGTCGTCGTACGCGGCGATCCCGAGCAGTTGGCTCAGGCAGAGCATGCACTGCGTGCTGCCGACGCCGAAGCGATTCGATATTTCGCTGCACCGGTCGAGTCGCCCGATCGCATCGCTGAAGGGGTCGACATGGCGCAAGAGAGCCGCCCTCATCGTGCGGCATAAAGCGGTCGAGTCTTACTCGTCCCCTTTTACGACTTGTTCGACGGTAATGCCCAACGCCCGCATTTTGTGGCGCAAGCTGCCGCGAGTAATGCCGAGCAGGGCGGCCGCTTTCGATTGATTGCCGTTCGTTTTATCGAGTACGAACGATAGCAAGCGGTGTTCCATCCACTCGAGCGATTCGGCGTACATGTCTTCCGAGCCTTGCGACTCCAACTTGGCTAAGAAAACGTCGAATGCGTCATCTTGATTGGAAGACCCGTCGCTGCGCTGAGGCGGGGCCTCTCCAAAGAGTTCAGGGGGCAGCCATTCTGGCGCAAGTACCGTCGAGGTCGCCATCAACATCGATTTGCGCAATACGCTTTGCAGTTCGCGGATGTTGCCTGGCCAGTCGTAAGACTTAAGTCGGATTAGCGATTCTGCCGACAGGCCGGTGATCTCTTTACCTAGCTGCTTGTTGAACTGCTTTAAGAAATATTGCACTAGTTGTTCGAGGTCGCCATCGCGATCGCGGAGCGGCGGGATGGCGATTTCGAAGGATTTCAGGCGATGATACAGATCAAGTCGAAACTCGCCGTCGGCGATCATTTCTTCTAAATCGCGATTGGTGGCCGAGATGATGCGCACGTCGGTCGTAATGGTTTCGGTCCCGCCCAGCCTTTCGAACCGTTGGTCTTGCAGCAGCCTTAAAACCTTCGCCTGGATCGTCAACGACATGTCGCCCACTTCATCCAGAAAGATGGTGCCGCCGTTGCATTGCTCGAATTTGCCAATGCGGCGCGAATCGGCGCCTGTGAACGCGCCTTTCTCATGTCCGAAAAGTTCGCTCTCGAGCAGCGTTTCGCTTAGCGCGGCGCAGTTAACCGCCAGAAACGGTTGATCGTGGCGATTGCTATGTTGGTAAATAGCGCGGGCGATCAGCTCTTTTCCGCTGCCGCTTTCTCCGCGAATCAGCACATTAACGTTTTGAGCCGCGACCCGTCCGACCTCTTTATAGACGGCAAGCATCTGCGGACTGCGACCGACGAGTAGGTCGCCAGATTCATGCTCGTCGGTTTGTTGCGGGGTTAGCACGACCGGCTCATGCATTAATCGCCGGTTTTCGATCGCTCGCTCGACCAGTTCTTGAACCATGCCGATATCGAGAGGTTTGACTAAATAGTCATAGGCGCCTAACTTCATCGCTTCGATGGTGGTTTCGCTGTCATCGCGACCAGTGACGAAGATGATCGGCAGCTTCGAATCAATTTTTCGGATCTGGCGAGCGATCTCTAGACCGCTAATTTCCGGCAACATAATATCGAGCAGCAGTACGTTGACCGCATGGTTTTCGATCAACGGAATGACTTCGGCGGCGCTTTGAGCGGATAATACTTCAACTTGGCTGCCGTCAAAGCAGCGTTGAACTAAGCGCGCTACGGCTCGATCGTCGTCAACGACTAGAATCTGCGTCATGAATGTTTAGGAACATGCGGTTCTTCCGCGTCCCCTCCTGTAGAGTAAAGTCCCGGCAAGCGACAGTTTACTCCCTGTCTTATCAATCAGTCTAGTTACGTCCGTTCTTTGACTCCTTTTTGCACGAAACTTTGTCAAACGAAAGAAAATAACTCGGCGTACGGCGGATAAATCGCGCTTATTGCGCCAAGTTTTCGTCCGCGGTGACGGGACGCTGCATATGTTCTAAGTGAATTTGATCGATATCTAGGCAAGCGCTCTCGACGTAAACTCCTAATTTCCCCGTCGAGAACGTTTGATCGGCTAACGAGATAACGATGCGATGATCGATTGAAAACTCGATATAACTTCCGTATGCGACGAGGCGAATTTCGCACGGGCGATCTAAACGGCTTCTCCAATAGCCAGCTTGCAACGCGTCGAACCGCATGGCCCGCTCTTTGGTCAG
>JBITAD010000236.1:0-3452 GCA_044439945.1 Blastopirellula sp. JB062 | reverse complement strand
ACAAAGTCAAGCCGGATTGAGGGACGCGTCGCTTGATTCAAGCGTGCGGCACAAGTTGTCGCAAATACTCTAACGACTGGGCGACTTCGGCATGCGGAGCTTGCGGGCTGTCTCGCACGACAGTTAGGTAGCCGTCGTATGCGGCGTCGTCGAGCAGCGCAATCAACATCGGAAAATCGGCCGAACCTCGGCCCATTTCCACTTCGACACCGCGACCGATCGCCAAATCGCGTACGCCGTCTTTGGCGCAAACGTGACGAACATGCTTTAGCAAAATCTCTAGCGACTCGCGAGCGGAGAAACCGTTTACAATCAACGCGCCTGGATCGAACTCGACCCCCAGTAGCCCGTCAGGCAGCGTCTCTAGCAATCGCATTAAATCTTCGGGCGAGTCCGGCCCCGTTTTGGCCGTCATAAAGACTCCTTGCTGATGCGCGTAACGCCCCAGCTCGGACATGACGTCGCGCAGCAGCGTAAAACGTTCGTCGGTCGCTTCGGCAGGTATTTGCCCAATCCGGTTCGTTAAAATCGGCGCCCCGATTTTGTAGGCGCAATCAACCGCTTCTTTGGTGGCCGCGATCCGTCGATCGAGTTCGTCGGAATTGTCGTAACCGCGCCGAGTCGGATAAGAGGCCGCACAAAGCTTCAGATTTAAATCGGCCAACATTTTTCGGAACTGGCGAACGCCGGTTTGCGATAACTCTCGCGGAGAGAGCTCGTTGCGCAGATCGATCTCGACCCCTTGCGCTCCCAGTTGCGAAGCGACCGACAAAGCTTTTTTCAAGGGGAGCCGGAGCGAGCGGAGCTGTACGCCGAATCGAAACATAACGGTTATTGCGATTATCAGGGTTGTCGGACGGAAGGGATCGGAACGAAGTCGGACCGCGCCGGCTCCGCCTGGATTTATCGACGGAATAAGCCAAGTTTTCAAGTACCTTGCGCTTCGCGAACGAGCGATCCGCGACAGATTATTCCTTTTGCGTTTGTGCGATCCATGAATCCGATTCTGCTCTTGCCGATTTTGATCGCCGCCATGCCGCAAGCCGACGCGCCGCTCGAATCGCGACACCCCGAGGCAATTCAGCTTTATCACTGCGACTTTTCGCAAGACTACGATCTGAATTACGACGAATGGCCGGACGATTGGACACGCCGCGGCGGCGTGGGATATCCCCGGTATTTAGATATCAAAATCTCGGAAGAAGATGCCGCGGTCGGCGATCGTTCGCTGAAAATCGAACTCGATGGAGGCGCCGCGACGATTTATAGTCCCCCGATCGAAGCCCGCGAGATCTTCAGCTACGTTCTGGAAGGTCGTATGCGGACCGAGGGCTTAAAGCACGACAAGGCCTTTCTCTCGATCACTTTCTTCAACGCTGACGAACAACCGATCGAAACCATTTACTCCGAACGCTTTCGGGAGTCTGGCGGTTGGATCAAATTGCGCGTCGGGCCGGTCGCCCCCAGTTCGACCGACGTTGCGATGGCTGTAATCGGGCTCCATATCGAGCCGACCGGCAAGATCGACGAAGACCTGACCGGCGCCGCATTTTTTGACGACATTTGGTTTGCGCGGCTGCCGAAAATGATGCTCGCCACGCCGGATAACAACCATGTCTTTTCCGATCCGAGCAAAATCGAAATCGTCTGCGAGATCACCGGAATCGTCGAACGCGATCCGCGCATCGTCTTCGAACTGGTCGACGTCGGGCGTCATTCGTTGGCGAAAATGGAAAGCCGTCTCAACGGCAAAGTGGTCGCCCGCAAATCGAATCTAGCCTCAGAGCTTTTCGGCAAACAGGCCCAAACCACCGTAAACTGGAACATCGGCTACGCCGGCAAAATGGAGTGGAAGCCGCCGATCTCGCAATATGGTTTTTACGAAATTCACGCGACCATGATCGGCAGCACCGGCCTGATGCATCGCCGGGTTATCTCAGTGGCCGTCGTGCCGGACGAACCGCCGCCGACTTCGGGCGAGTTCGGCTGGTCGTTACGCGACGGCGAAGCGCCGCTTGACATGACCACCATGGGCGACTTGCTGACCAAAGTCGGCGTCAATTGGGTCAAGTTCCCCGTCTGGTATGGAGGCGAGGAAAAAGAGAGAGCGAACGATGTGGCGCGCTTCGCCGAGCGTCTGAAAAAGAACCATATCGAGATGATCGCGCTGGTCGACAAACCGCCGGCCGATATCCGCTATCTATTCGGCGAAAGCGAGAACCTGCTGGTCGCCAGCATCTTTGCCGAGCCGATCTTGTGGCGGCCCTATCTTGAGCCGGTGATGACCCGCTTGTCGCTCAAGGTTCGTTATTGGCAACTTGGATCGGATGAAGACGTCAGCTTCGTCGGGTATCGCAACCTGATCGAAAAACTGATGCAAATTGATAAGGAGCTGAAAAAATCAGGACAAGACATCCGGCTCGGCGTGCCGTGGCGCTGGATGGCCGAAACGCCTGCGGCGCGCAATCTGCCTTGGGATTTTCTCGCCTACTCCATCATCCCGCAAAATGGCGACGTGCAAGACGTGATTCCCTTAACCAAGGACGAGCTCGGGGCTTATCTTGATCGATCGGCCGGCCCGACTCGTCGATTCGCGACGATCTATCCCCTGCCGCGGTCGAAATACACGACTAACGAACGGGCGCGCGACCTGCTCGAAAAAATGTTGGCCGCGAAAATCCATCACGCCGAAGCGGTCTTCATCCCTCGGCCGTTTGATCGCGAGTTCGGTTTGATGAACGAAGACGGCTCTCCGAGCGAACTGCTGCTTCCCTGGCGAACGACGGCGCAAATGATTTCCGGCGCCGCTTATCTGGGCCGACTCGAATTGCCCAACGACAGCAACAATCATGTCTTCACGCGCGACGGCGCGACGACCATGGTGATTTGGAACGATCGCAACGTCGCCGAAACGATCTATCTAGGCGACGACGTGGAAGTGGTCGATCTATGGGGACGACGGACGAAACCGGAGCGGCAAGATCATCGGCAGGTGATCGAGGTCGGGCCGATCCCAATGTTTATCGTCGGCATGAACGAGTCGGTCGCCAAGCTGCGGATGAGTTGCAAGTTCGACCCCGACGTCTTAAGCAGCAACTTCGGAATTCCCCAGCCGATCAAGCTGTCGTTTAAGAATGAATTTCCGCAAAGCTTAAGCGGCGTCGTCCGTTTCGTCGGTCCGGACGTCTGGGAAACGACGCCCGACGCGACCCCGTTCAAACTGTCGGTCGGCGGCGAATTTAGCAACGCGATGAGCATCTTGCTGCGCAACGACGCGTCGAGCGGACAGCAACGGGTGCGACTTGATTGCGAGATTGAAGCGGACCAAACCTACAAATTTAGCGTCTACCGACGAATCTTGATCGGCAGCGGCATGCTAAGCGTCGAAGCTTCGAGCCGGCTCGACGAAACGACCGGCGATCTCGTCGTCGAAGCCGAGTTGCTGAAACAAG
>JBITAD010000235.1:0-3454 GCA_044439945.1 Blastopirellula sp. JB062 | reverse complement strand
TCCTGAGCAACAACTTTGTGGTTGCCCAGGCTGGTTCGGCCAACACGCCGTTCATGGAGATCAGTCGCGAGAACGCCGGCGAGTTCACTTGCCGGCTGAAGGCGATTCCGTGGATCACGTTCCATATTGTCGACTATGGCTTGGAACTGTGGAACGGCTCGGCCTACGCCTGGGAGACGCTGATCGAAGATGATCACGCTGCCTTCATCCCTGGCCCGAATGCCCGCTGGGTGGAGTACATCCGTGGCTGCGAATGGGTCACGGAAGGGCCAAACGGCGTGAAGACGCTCCAGTACGGCTTCTATCCCTACGCATTCCCGACCAACAACCCGAGCGGCTGGTCGCTGAATGCCGTGTTCAACGGTCTGCCGGCCCTGAAGCGTCCCAAAGCGATCGCCTACGCCGACGTCACCCCGTAACCCACGCCACTCGACCGAACCGACCGAAACCCCTTACTTTCTCAACGCCTGGATCTGACTCATGAAACTAGACGAAATCATCACCGTCTTGGCTGCGACCGGCACCGGCCAAAGAAAGCTGGAGGACATTCAGAGTCTTCTAAAGGGCGCCAAGCTCTCGCCGGAATCCGTTGCGGCGAAACTGACCGGCAAGATTCCGTCCGGTACGATCGACAAGATCCAGAACATGCTGATTCACGGCACGGCGGAACTCATCGAACCGGACAAGCTCGACGCGTCGCAACTGGCCAGTAAAGCCGAGGTCGCCGGTTTCCGTGCCGCGTTTTCGGAAATGGGCGAAGTCGTTAACAAGTTGGGCGAAAAGATCGCCGAAATGGCCAAAGAGCTCGCCTACGAAAAAAGCGAACGCGAAAAGCTGACCGCTCGCCTCGAATCGCTCGAATCGAAAGACGATTCAAAAAAGGGAGCTCCCGAACAGACTCAAGCCAAATAGCTTTCAGTTCTCCCGATCGTTTCATCGCCTATGGCGGGTAGGATGTTCCTGCCCGCCATTTTTTAATAGGGCGCGTCATGGCTACTCAAACTTACTGCACCGTCGACGACCTGGAGTCGATTTTGAGCGACCAGGGCGTCTTGCGATTGCTGGATGACGACGAGGACGGCGTAGCGGCCGCTGACGAGTCGGCGAGGCTTGACGACGTGATTGTCCAGGCGGCCAGCATGATGAACATGCGGCTGTCGTTCCGGTACGACTTGGCCAGCTTGGCCAATAACGATTGGTGTCGATGGTGTAACGCCTATATGGCGGCTCAGTTGCTGATGCGTCGCCGCGGCAATCCAGGTAGCCCCGTCGTGTTCGATCAAGCCGACGAATACCGGGAATCGCTCAAAGAGATCCGTGAGGGGCGATTGAACGTGCCTGACGCCGCGCCGTATCGCTCGCCAGAGATCGCGGTCAGCAACTACACGTTGGAGCCGGCTCGACGGCAACCGGTACGGGTGCGGGTTGAGAATAGCACGCGCCCCACGGCCGATGGGATCAAGCGGGACACGGCCTGGCCGTTTTTCGGATGGTGGTAAATGCCAATCATCTATACCACCAGCAAGAAAGCGGACGTTGAAGAAGTTCTTCGCAATCTCCCCGCGATTCTGGCCGGCACGCACCCCGACCCCCACGGCATCGCGGAGGGGCTGCGGAACCGACACGCGTTCGCTTTTTTCGGCCTCGTGTCTGACGCGTGCGACGAAAAGGGGCGAGGCAGAACCGGCAGCGACGGCATTACCTGGCAGCCGCTCAGCCCCGCCTACTTGGCCTACAGCCGACCGCTGGCGGGTAGAAAAAAACCGAAGGCTGGCAAACATGCGCCGGGCGGAAACGATGGCCTGCTGACAGAATCTCAGCTTAAGCAATGGCGAAAAATCTTTGCTTTCACGTTGGGGAAATTAGCGGGAAAGTACCCGTTGTCAGAAGCGAAACGCCGTGCCGCCGTCTGTGCGTGGCAAGATCTGAAAAAGATGGGCGCCAAGACAAAGATCGCCGATCCGGGATTTGGCGGTCGTGTCGTTGGCCAAGATTACCAGATCCACGTTATCAGCGGCACGTTTCGGCACACATTGCAGCCGGGAGTATTGACCAAACGGCAAGATGGCGGGGCCGATTATTTCCGCGATGACGATGACCAAATCCAAGAGAGCTATGCCGGGACGATGATCGTCGGCAGCAATTTTGAGCATGCGTCACGACTCCACAAATTACGGCCGCTTTGGCCCGAAGAACCGCCGCCAGCCTGGATGGATGAGCTAGACAACGCGACCAGAAGCGGCATCATGATGTTCGTTCGGCTGGTCGAGCTAGGGAAAATCTAGCGGCAAATCATCATGGAACTCGGCACAATCCTACGAGTCGCGCGAGATGGACTGCGGGAAAAATATGGGTGGAAGAAATCGCAATGCCGGATCACCGCGCAGGGCGAACCGCTCGAACTGTCGCCCGAGTTCTTTGTCGGCATCCATGACGCCGGAATCGAGGGGGGCGTGATAGACGGCTACTACCTGGAGGAGACCTACCGGATCGAAGTTTCGGTCTGGCGTCGACTCGGCCAGTACCCCAAGGATCGACTCGACGACGTTTTGATCGACGAAGATCCGCATTTGGTGAACGTCGATCTGCCGAGCAGGCTGGAAAAGCAGGTCAAGGATTTTATCCATTTCAGCTACCCGCTGATGAACGCGATCAACCAGGCGTACGGGGCGCCTTCGGAAGAGAATGGCCCTGGACTATTGAAGCCGTTCATCTACCAGGGATCGACTCGCACGAAAACTTTGGTCGTAAACGACGGCGGCACAAAACCGTCGCCCGCTTATGCCGGTCGAACGTTACGATTCGGCGGCGCACAACTGATCGCACCAATCTGTACGGAGAATCAATAGATGGCTACGCTCGCACCTTTTGTCGCCGGTCCCTACGCCGCCACCTACGACGCTTCGGGCGCGGTCGAGGGAACCCCTGGCCAGTCGGCCGGGGCGCGCAATTTCGGAATCGTCGACATGTTTCGGATATCTCGAACGGTCGAGGGAGAGGATATTGCGGGCACGAATCTGTATGGCAAATCGGTGATCGATTCGATCTACAGCGGCGGCAATATGTTTTTGACCGTGACGCTCAAGAGTTGGCCGACCCACATCAAAGACGTGCTGTGGCCTTTCGGGACCAACTTCGGCGATATCGGGACGATCGGTCGCGCGATGAGCGATCTAGCTGGCGCGATCGTGCTGACTCCCACGACCGGTACCCCGGCGGCCGCCAATGACGCCAAGATCCGCACGTTCGGCAAAGCGATCATTTCTCCGCAGCACAATCTTGAGCTTATCAACGGCCCGATCAATCGCGAGACCCCGATCGTGTTCCGGCTCTACCCGTACCTCAACAGCACCGTCCCGGTTTGGTTCGTCGAGTCGGATCCGGCCGAATAGTTTTGGAGCGACGACATGTCCGCCGTAACTTGGGAATTCGTTTACCGTGACGCCTCTGGATC
>JBITAD010000234.1:0-3455 GCA_044439945.1 Blastopirellula sp. JB062 | reverse complement strand
TCAGGCAAACACCAGCGACGGCGATATTCGCTTCGACGCGACCAACTTGCGTACTCGCAATCTACTCGCAGAAGATAGGCGATTACCAAGCCGGGCGTTTCGTTACGCGAGGTCGGAAACGAATCGATCGGCTCATCAAAACGATTGGTACACGCCAACCCTAAATCGTGGGAATGCGCAAGCACTAACTTCTCTAAGTCGCCAGAGTCGTCAGGCGTGGTTAGAAACCCCCACCGCAATCCATTGCAGGTCGAGCTAAGACAAAATAGAGGCCCCCTTGTCGTAATGCGGTATGGCACCCCGCATAAAAAAACTTGCTTCTCTGGCATTCCATCCCTTGAGTCGAAACAAGAAGGACGCAAACATCTGCAGAGTCTAATGAAGTACGTCGCACCACCCTTTAAGACTCCCCCCTGAATAGTAATGCGCAAGGGGCTCTCTCTTCAAGCAGACGACCAATTTTCACGAGATTCCCTCCTTCGACGAAGCGAACCGCCCCCGATCTCAAGTAATGACCACCGTTAGGCCTACTCGGAAAAAAGGGGTTAAGTTATCTGCGACGAGACAGATTTTCTCAAGTTTCCGTCGGCTAAACTTCTCACAATGAACTGGCCGTCTCACTTTGAGACAATCTTGGCGACCTGAAATCTCATCGAGAGATTAAAGAAACAGAAACCAATGCCAATCATAACCCCCTTTTAAAAAACAACTTACGCATCCGCCTTCGGTCCATTTTGAAAATATTTCCAACTTTGGCCCATTGCTTGCATCTAGCACCATCCAGGTCAACAAGTGAGGTCGCACGAGCGACTATGACCTACTCCCCTCTGTATATGCGAAGAACGCACTTATCCAGCGATCCCTGGAAGGAACCCAAGCAATGTTAATCCTCAGTCGAAAAATTGGCGAAACGATCCACGTAGGCGAAAACGTAACCATCGTGATCAATCGAATCTCAGGCAACCGAGTGACCGTTGGGATCGACGCTCCCAATCAAGTCCGAATTTTGCGCGGCGAGGTGCTCGAACCGGAAGACGTGCCGCCATCCGAACAAATGGGAACCACGCCCCGACATGAAATGCTGTCGACCGCCGCTTCGATTAGCGCCGCAGCCAGATAGGCCGCGAAGAACAATGCAATCTCCAGTCAGATGACCCGGCAACAGGATGCCGGGTCATTTGCATTCTTGAGCCGGGATTGCCCGTATTAGGCGAGATCGCAAATTAACTCGATCGTTCGCGACAATTCCGCCTGATCGGCTAATAAGATCGGATGGTGCAACGTGACGGTCGCTTCGGCGGCATGCTTCGATTGTTTCAACTCACCCGCTTTACGACACCAACCGGCAGGGCGTCGTGCAAATCCGCGAAACCCTGCGTTCATCGCGACTCCCGCTTTCTGCAGGCGGGCGCACATCGCCTGGCGCGACGCTGGATCGGCCAAGTACCAGCCAACTTTGTAATAAGCGGCGTCTCCCGTGCAAGGCGAAGGCGAGATCAAAACGGTCGAGTCCGCGGTTGCGGCACGTAACTGTGCGACCGCCTTGGCGCGCCGTCGATTTCTTTCCTCTAGTTTAGCCAACTGCGGAATCAAGACGGCCGCTTGCAACTCGCTGAGCGGAAATGCATGGTTGCCCCGTTCGCAATAAACTTTGGCTCGCTGTTTTATATCATCACGCGCCGAGACGATCGCGCCGCCGCGACCGGCGGTCAGCAATTTGCTGCCGCCAAAACTGAACGTGCCGACGTCTCCCCAACTTCCTGCCTTGCGCGTTTCGATCGTCGCGCCCGGCGCCTGACATGCGTCTTCAACCACTTGCAGACCGCGCCGCGCCGCCATCTCCATCACCTTGGGCATGTCGGCCAGGTCGCCGTGCAAATGTGAGACCAGCAGCGCCTTGGTCGTCGGCGTAATCGCCGCTTCCGCCTGCTCGACGTCGATTCGCCAACTGCCCGGCTCTAAATCGACCAGCGCCGGTCGCAAACCGGCCGCCTGGACGGCGCGAAAATTGCCAGCAAAGTCATAGGCGGCCAGCAACACTTCAGAGTCGGCAGGCAAATTTAACGCGCGCAAGGCAATCTCGACGGCGATTGTGCCCGAGGCGCACGACATCGCGTGCGGCAGATCATGATAGACGGCAAGCGCCGTCTCCCAACGCGGAACGTAATCGCCGTGATACTTGCCCCAATTGCCGTCGGCATACGCCGCCAGCAGCGCGTTGCGTACGTCATCGTCGACTGGAGGCCAAGGAAAGGGGGCGTCTGTGGTTTTCGTATCGCTCACTGTGCCGGCCACCACTGGTCAAGCTTGGCCAGCAAGCGGGCCGTCATCTCAGGTCGTGTCGCCGCTAGATTCGTCTCTTCGCGCGGATCATTCATTAGATGAAACAATTCGACTTCCGACTCCGGTTCGTTCGCCGCATCCGGCACGATCAATTTCCAGGGGCCTTCAATCACCCAGCGAAATCGCAAACTCGGCGCAGGGTCGGTCATATGACGAACGTCATGTTCAAAGATCTCTCCATAAATCGTATCGCGTGCCGCGATTTCGTCGGCGTCAAGCAAATTGATTCCCATCATTTGCGAATTCTTTTTGACCCCGGCCGCCGCTAATACGGTCGGCGCCAAATCGATCGAACTAGCTAAGTCGGTCGTGTTGAGTTGCGCCGCGATACGCCCCGGCCAGCGAACCATAATCGGCGTTCGAACGCCGCCGTCGTATTGCGAGCGTTTTGAACGCGGGGCATATTTGCCGGCGTTCCGCTGATTGATCCAACCGTTGTCGCAAACGTAAATGACGATCGTGTTATCGGCGACTTGCGCTTCGTCTAAATAGTCGAGCAATTGACCGCAAGTTTCGTCGAACCACTCGCACATCGCCCAATATTTTGCAATTGGCAAACTAGGCGCCTGATCGCGATATTTGGCCAATATCCGTTCTGGCGGCGTGTGAGGCGTATGCGGCAAAAAGGGGGCGTACCAGACGAAAAACGGCTTTCGCTCCTCTTTGGCCTGACTGATGAAATCAAAAATCGGTTTCATGCCTTGTCGACCGATGGTCAAACCGACGTCGCCATGCCGACCTTGCCGCTTGATGTCGCCATGCGTCATGCCGAAATCAAAACCGCCGCGTGCGTAGCCGCCTTCCCACCACTTGCCCGCTTGGAACGAAACGTATCCTTTTTCGCGCGACAAGATTTCGGGCAACTTCGGCATTCGGTCGATATGCCGCAAATAATCGTTTCGCGTTCCTGTTTGATACCGGGGATCGGTCTCTTGAGCCAATTGTTCGCGAGTTCGCCGAGGAGGATCGTTTCCCACGATTCCGTGCTGATGCGGATAAAGCCCCGAAATAATGGTCGCCAGCGAAGGACGACACAAGCTGTCAGGCACATAACCCCGCGTCAACGTAAGCGACTGCCGAGCCAAGCGATCTAAATTGGGTGTCTTTATATG
>JBITAD010000233.1:268-3481 GCA_044439945.1 Blastopirellula sp. JB062 | reverse complement strand
AGTCAAGAAAACGTGTCGCTCAACTTCGAGGCGTTCACCGAACGCATTCCGGCCGAAGGGACGAAAGTCCGAGTTTTCTTCGTTCCCAAATTCAAAAAGAGCGACGAAAAGCCTGCTTCTGAAAAGCCGAAAGCCGATCCCAAAGCGAAAGAGGAGTCGGACAAGCCCGCGAAAGAATCGCCCGCAATTGACGAACCGGCCGAAAAAGAAGAGCCGACGAAAAAGCCCGAAGCGGCGAAAGAGTCTGCGGAATCGGCTGCTAAATAGAAAACCCCAAAGCGGACGCAAACAGGCGAAAAATCAAAACGACGAACAAGCCCGCCACGCTGGCGGTGGCAACCGCGCCCAGCCACATCGCCGTTTTGGTTCTTTTAAGCCCGCTTCGATCCATGGCGCCGCTTTGCATGGCCCGCAGATCGCCTCTTGCCATCAGCCAAGACGGCATGCCGAACAACAAGCCGAGAAACGGCTGGATCACCAACAGCAGGATGCGATCTTCGGCTGAAAAATAGGCCCCGACCAGCGGGCCGATCGCGACGACAAGAGAGGTCGCCCCGATCAACAACAAAAAACCTCCGCGATGCCCGACGGTGGTTTCAAACTCGCCGGCGCGGTAGGTTTCGCCGGCGGAGAAATTCGGCTCTTGGCTTGGCGCCGGATCATGCCGTTCTGAGAACGGGTTGTTCTCGCCTTCGCCCAATTCAGGGCGATGAATATCGCTTAAGCGTAACGGTCGATTATCTTTTGCCATTGCCGGAACCTGCTACGAAGAGACGCTATTTGATGCGACAGTGATCAAGCATTTCTTCCGCCGGGCAGACATAGCTCGTATAAAACGGACCGAACTCGGCGTAGCGAGCGCTCGCCTCGTCAAATCGCATCTTATAGACGATCTCTTTTAAATACTCCGGATTGCGCGCCCACAAGGTGACTCCCCATTCCCAGTCATCCAAACCGACGCTGACGGTAATCAATTGCGAAACGCGTCCGGCAAACTGCATGCCGCTTTGGGCATGTTCGGCCATCAAGCGGTTCCGCTCGGCGAACGGCATGGTAAACCAGTTTTCGCCTACCTTCCGCTTTTTGTTCATCGGGTAGAAACAGGTCGCCGGCCACTGCGGAAAATCGGGCGTCAAACGCTGCTTGCGCATCATCGGCTCGCGCTGACGGTAAGCGTTGAGCTTCGCTTCGAACGTCTCGCTCCCCTGCTCTTCGCCTTCGCGAATCAGTCGCTCGCCATATTGCTCGACCGACGGCACGTACTCCGAGACTTCCGACAGCGAAATGAACGAATAAACTGGCTGAATCGCCGGCCCTAAACTCGACGCCATGATCGCCTGGTGCAACGAGTCGATTTTGAGGGGATGCGGATCCATCGCCATCAGACCGAAATCCGCTTTTTGGCCGCTTACGATCGAAACTTGCAGTCGCTCAGGCGTTTGCTCGCTTTCGTCGTTTAATATTTCGATCAACTCAGCACGGCCCGCTCGCAGTTCGTCGGCGTCGTACGCGCTGAGCAAGGCTCGATCAAACGTATAGTACAAGTGCGAACAGTGCCAACCTTCGGTCGGAATCAACGAGGGGGGCGGCGGAGGCGTTTGCTGGGGGCGACCATGACTCATGCGCGTAACGCTTTGCTAACAGGATGAAGATGCGGCCTACAATGACGACGCTTCAATCGTAGCAAATCGCCCGACGCCGCTGAAGTAGATCGAGCGTTATTCGGCGGCGATCGAATCAAGGTCGTGGGCCAACCGCTCGACGATTTCGCGAGTTAACCGCAAGGGGGTCGACTCGCGCGGTTGGTTCGACTTCGCCGCATAACGTTTTAAGTCAAAGCCGTCGGGTTTCGCCCAACCTTCGTAATACGATCGGACGCCCTCGGATTGATGCGGCTTGTCCGAACGAAGCAAGATCGCGTCGGACTCCGCTTCGATCACCTCAAGCGGCTCCAACAGATAATGGACTCGGTCTTTGATTTTGGTCGCCAGTTTGCGGCCTTGATCTCCAGACACGTTCCAATTTTGGGAAGGCGCATACTGGGCGCCGCTCGCCGAAACGCCGACCGATTCGACCGACGCCTCTTTCAAACGCAACCGCCCCCCCGGCAAAGCGATCTCGAGATCTCGAGCGTCTTTTCCGTGCGCGTCTAGTTGATCGTTGATTGAAGCGTTCATGCCCATTTCTCCTGTTGAATCGCTGGGATCGAGTTTATTCGACCGGAGCGATCGCCGGCTCTTCGGTTTTGTTAATTTCGTGATTGGCGCCGTCATACGAGACGATCGTGACATGTTCGTCGAGCGCCGTCTCGATATGGACGGGACGCCGCCAGAGTTCGTATAAATTTTTCAACGTATCGTGCGCGTAATTCAACTTCAGCTCGACGCCTTGATAACGATGCTGCAGATAAAGCTCGTTTCGATTTTTATAGTTGCCGTCTTTGACGTAAATCTCGGGACGGCCCATGTTGGTCAGACTGAACAACAACTGTCGCTTAACCTTGGGAAATTCGCGGCTCTCGATCTCGTAGTAATCGGCATGCTGGTTATATCCGAACTGAAACAGCTTGTTCCGTCGACAAAAGTCGAGCGTAAGAAACTCGTCGATAAAGGTCAGGTCGTTATGGATGCGGCGAACCTCGAAAATTTTCTCGCGGCCCAAGCCTAACTGCTTATCCCAGTCGGCTCGCTCACGCAGGTCGTCGCAGTCGTCATATTCGGGGCCGAAGCAACCGCGGTTCCAACGATCTTCGACATCGCGCAGCAACTCTAAACCAAGCTTATAGGGATTCAAGCGATTCGGACTGGTCGCCAGCGTGCCGGAGGTGTGATCGGCGTAGCTGACCACCTCCGACGCGTTGAGCCCGTGCCGGGTCATGATGGTCGAATGCCAATAGGTCGCCCAACCCTCGTTCATAATTTTGGTCTGACCTTGCGGAGCGAAGTAATAAGCTTCGTCGCGGATCATCGAAAGCACGTCGAGCTGCCATTGCTTGAGCGGCGCGTACTGCAACAAAAACAGCATGACGTCTTTCATCGGTTCAAGCGGCGCTTGAACCGCCTTTTGCTCGTTGACCACGGTCAACGCTTCTTCAGGTTCGGGCGGATTGATATAGGCGTCCATGTACCCTTTGGCCGGTAGTCGCCGCGACCGGGGAAGCTCGGCTTCCTCCGAGTCGGTCGGCGACTTGAATTGATCGGAGTCGTGCGCCGC
>JBITAD010000233.1:0-246 GCA_044439945.1 Blastopirellula sp. JB062 | reverse complement strand
AAATGGGGAATGAATGTCGATCAAGTCTTCGACGCTGAGGCAGTTGTCAATAAAATTTTCGACCTCTTCGACGCCGAACCGATCCATATAACGGCGAATTCGATTGCCATGGTTCGCCATATTGTCGATCATCTTGCGATTGGTTTGGCTGAACCAATAGTTGCACTTGAAAAAATCGCAGTGCCCGTAAACGTGCGCCATCACCAGCTTATGATCGGCGAACTCATTGCTCGCCAATAAATAGGC
>JBITAD010000232.1:0-3484 GCA_044439945.1 Blastopirellula sp. JB062 | reverse complement strand
GAGCGAGGCGATTATCGCGGCCCTGAAATTACGGAGACCGGTTGGTGGACGATCGGCATGTCGTTTACACCTTATGGGCGGTGCCACTACTATATCTCACCTGGGGTCGACGATCTGACTCCAGAGGATTTGGTCGGCTCGCACAAACCCTTCAATTACCAGGTCGAATCGGTGCAAGGGATGTTTTTTAACATCTTCAATCACGATGACGGTAAAAGCTGGTCGACTCCTTGGATCATCGACGACCCGACCTTTCACCTTGGCCGAGGGGGCGGTCGAAGCCGCAGATAATCTCCATCCCCTTCGAAATTGCTATTGCGATCCACTCTCGCTAGCGAATAATTATGTTAGCTAGGCTAACTTTTCGCTGTGGGAAAGATGGACCCTCTAAACTACGATTTTCAGTCGAGCATCGGTTATTGGATCGGGCTCACCGCACATACGATGCACCAAACGCTCGACGAGCGTTTGGCGCCGTTTGATATTACGTTCCGCCAATTTCAAGTTTTGGCTTGGCTGATTCATGACCATGAATTAACTCAGGCCGATCTGGCGAAACGGCTGATGATCGAACCGCCGACGCTAGCAGGCATCTTGTGCCGGATGGAAGCGATGGGGTGGATCACTCGCAAGACGGCCGCGAGCGATCGACGCCGAAAGTTGATCACCGTTTCTCCTGGCGCGGCGCCGGTTTGGCGGCAAGTCGTCGAATGTTTGCTGCAAGCACGACGCGAGGCGACCGCCGGTATGACTCCGGAAGAAGTCGCCCAATTGCAGGCGTTACTCAAACGAGTCTTGCACAACTTTTCCGCTCCCGCGTCCTCTGCCGTCTCCCTGCCGGACGCTTCTACTTCTTTACCGCAACAGGAATCGACGCGATGAAACGTCACATCCTTCTGACCGCCGTTATCGGGTTTGCATGCGTCATGCCGGCGCTGGGGCAATCTCCTTCGCCGGTCGTCATAGCGCCGCTGGAAGAAGCGGAGGTTTCGTCCAGTCAGCCGTTCGTCGCCACGGTCATGCCGCGCCGCGAAGCGATCATCGGCAGCGCCGTAGCCGGCCGCGTTTCGGAATTCTTTTTCGACGAAGGCGACGCCGTAAAAGCGGGCGAACCGATCGCGCAAATTTTGACTGAAACGATCAAATTGCAGATTGCCGCCGCAACGGCGGAACTCGCCCTGCGCAAAGCGGAACTGACCGAACTTCAAAACGGCAGCCGAAAAGAAGAAATCGCCCAAGCGCACGCCGATATGATGTCGGCTCAAGCGCGAAAAAAATATCTCGAAGCGCGTCGTAATCGAACGGTCGAACTGTTCCAAAATCGCGGCGTCAGTTCGCAAGAAGAACGAGACGAGGCGGTTTCGGCGGCGGAAGCGGCCAGCGAATCGTTTAACGCTTCGCAGGCGGCGTACAAATTGATCAAAGAGGGGCCGCGTGCCGAGCGAATCGCCCAGGCCGAAGCGCGGGTCGAAGTGCAAGAGGCGATCCTCGGCGAACTGCACGACAAGATGAAAAAATACACCATCCGCTCTCGTTTCGACGGCTACATCAGCCGCAAACATACCGATGTCGGCTCTTGGGCCGAGCAGGGCGCCCAAATGGTCGACGTGGAGCAACTAGACGAAGTCGACATTACCGCTTTCGTCGCCGAGCACCATGTCCCCTACGTTTCGCTCGGAACGGAAGTCCGAGTCGAGGTTTCTGCCATTCCGAAACGAATTTTCACCGGCAAGGTCGTTGCGATCGTTCCGCAAGCCGACCTTCGTACGCGCACGTTTCCAGTCAAAGTTCGGATGAAAAACGAAATTGAAAACGGCGTCCCCTTGCTCAAAGCAGGCATGTTGGCCCGCGTTCAACTTCCTACCGGCGGCGTAAAAAAAGCGTTACTTGCTCCCAAAGACGCGCTGGTGCTGGGTGCGGGCAAAGCTTCGGTTTACGTCACCGCCAAGGGGCCCAACGATACGATGATCGTAAACTTAATTCCCGTCGAGTTGGGAGTCGCCAGCGGCGATCGCATCGAAATTATCGGGCAAATCCCCCCGAATAGCCAAGTCGTCGTGCGCGGAAACGAACGACTTCGGCCAGGCCAAGCGATCACCGTTCTTGAGCAAACCGAATCGCGCCCCAATCCCACTTCGACTAGCCCCAATCCGCGTTAGGCTTATCCCATGATCGACGCACTACTCACGAACCCCGTCAAAGTTGCGGTCGGCGTTCTGCTCGTTTCGTTGTTCGGCGCGGTCGCTTTACTGCGCATGCCGATGCAGCTGACGCCGGAGGTCGAAACGCCTACGTTGACCGTCGAGACCACGTGGACCGGCGCCAGTCCGCAAGAGGTCGAACAAGAGATCATCGTTGAGCAGGAAGAGCAACTGAAAAGCGTCGAGGGCATCAGCAAGATGACCTCCGAAAGCGCCGACTCGAAAGGGACGATTACGCTCGAATTTTTGATCGGCACCAACATGAGCGAAGCCTTGCTGTTGGTAAACAGTCGCCTCGCTCAAGTGCCCGACTATCCCGAAGACGCCGATCAACCGGTGATTACCACCAGCAACGTCTCTGACAAGCCGATCGCTTGGTTCATGCTAAGCGCGCGCATGCCGAGCGAAGCTCGATACGCGAAGTTCCTTAGCGATCACCCCGAACATGCGGAGCGACTAAGTCAGGCTCGCGCAACGGAAAACCCGGCCGTTTTGATGGTGCGTTTGCGCCGCTATGAGCAAGAGTTTCCGGAGTTCGTCAAGCTGCTTCCGCCGCCGATCTACGACGAGCGGCAATTCAACGCTTTCGCGCACGCCTACCCCAACCTAGAACCGGAGTTGACCAAGGCGCGTGACGAATCTGAAAATAACTCGGAACTTCTCTATCGCCTGCGGCAATTGGCCGAAACGACGCCCGAATTCGTCGAACTGCTGTCGCCCCAGCCTTTCGACGTTATGACGTACCGACGCTTCGCCGAGGACGAAATCGAAGCCCGTTTCGAACGCGTTTCCGGAGTTTCGCAATCGAACGTGAACGGCGGCTTGGAAGACGAATTGCAAGTCATCGTCGATCCCGAATTGTTGGCCGCTCGGCAAATCACGATCGGCGACGTTCGTCGCGTTTTGATGAATCAAAACGAAGACACGTCGGCCGGCGACTTTTGGGAAGGAAAACGACGCTACGTCGTTCGCGCGTTAGGTCAATTCAAATCGCCCGAGCAGGTCGAATATCAGCTATTAGCCGTTCGCGACGGCGCCCCCGTCTTTATCCGCGACGTGGCGCGGGTCGAGCTTGGTTATAAGAAACCTGACAGCGTCGTGCGACGATTCGGCGAGTCAAGCATCGCCATTAACTGCATGCGTGAAACAGGCGCCAACGTGCTTGACGTGATGGACGGTCTGAAAGCGACCGTGCAGCAATTGAACGACGGCATTTTAAAAGATAACAACCTAGAGCTGACGCAGGTTTACGACGAGACCGACTATATCAAGTCGTCGATCCA
>JBITAD010000231.1:2780-3499 GCA_044439945.1 Blastopirellula sp. JB062 | reverse complement strand
AGCGGAACTTCGATTTGTCCCAGCCGATAGACTGCCCGAGCGAGCGGCAGTTGCGATTCGTCGTAGGCGGTCAGTTCTTCGTCGTCATCTTGCTGCGCGGGGATCAGCACTTCCTGTTGTTGCAACACGCGAAGCAACTCGATGGAGAGCCCGCTGACCCGGGAGAATTCGCTGAAGCTAAACATGGCCGCTCCTATTCGCGGATCGTCAGGCCGCTGAAATTCGATGGATGCCGGTCATCATCTCACTTGTAGCCAAGGCGTCAAGCGCCGCGGCTTGATTTACTCGGGAATCGGCAAGCTGTTCGGAGCGACCCGAGTCGAAGTTCCGCCGATGAAGTTGTCGACCGTTGCGGCGCCGATCGTATTTTGCCCCGTGACGTCGATCGGGGCGAGGGGATTGGGAACCGCTTGACCGCCGAAGACCTCGAAGTAGAGATTCGTTGCGCCGCCGGTAGTCGTCAGCGCAAAGTCGCTCGGGCTGACGTTGTTGCGCATGCGAAGGTTGATCGTCGAATTGTTAAACGCGGATATCGACGCTCCGCTTCCGAAGAAGGTCGCGTCAAGCTCGTTCTCTTGGATGTTGGCGTTCAGCGTTAGGCCGCTATCGACGGTGACGTTCAAGCCGTCCGTCGCGGCGTTAAAGACCGAATGCGAAATGTCGTTGCCGGTCATGACCAGGTTATGAGACGTGCCGGCCCCGCTGACCCCGTAGTTGAC
>JBITAD010000231.1:0-2770 GCA_044439945.1 Blastopirellula sp. JB062 | reverse complement strand
TATTAAAGACGCCGGCGGTCAGGAAGTCGCTGACCTCGTTGTTGGTGATACGGGTCGAAGTGACGCCGGCGTTGGCGATTTCGACGATGATGCCAGCATCCAACGCTTGCACGGCTGCGAACGTGCCGATGCGGTTATCGTCGATCGTCAACGTCGCCGTACCGCCGTCGATATCGGCGAAGATGCCGTAGTCTAACACGGCGCCGCTAAGCCCATGCGTGATCTGGTTGCCTGAAATGTCGGCCGTAAGATTGCCGGACGAGCCGAGGTAAATGCCGTGACCGGAGATCGCCAGCAGTTGCGACAATTCGTTGTCGTTGATGTTGACCGTGGCGTTGACCCCGGGCGAAACTTCGACGGCGATCCCGCTGTTGCCGCCGGCGCTCAAGACGCGCGATAAATCGTTGCCGGTGATCGACAAGTGCGAAGCGTCGACCAACTCGACGTAAAAGCCGGAATCGCCTGCGTTCGCCGTGTTGTTGACGTCATTGTTTCGAATCACGCCGGTTCCGCCGGCGTTCTCGATGTAAACGCTCGCCTCGCCGAACCCGCCGAAATGATTGAACTCGTTATTGTTGATGTTAAACCCGGTGATCCCGTTGCCGGCGATCGAATCGCCGCCGGTATTGCTGAATTGAAAACCGGAGACTTCATTGTTATCAGCCAACGTGACGCCGACGCCGGGCGAATCAAGCGACGGTCGATTTCCGGTTTCGTAGCCGGGCAGCATGAACGTGCCTTGCGTGGCCGTAAACATGTGCTGCGTGGTCGACGCTAACAACCGCTGATTGTCTTGCAACGTGAGCGACTGCGTAAGATTGGTCGACGTGCCGTCGGCTCGGGGATGCACGAAAATGATGTCGTTGGCTTGCGATCCGGCTTGCGCCAACTGCAAGGCGTTGTAAGGATTTTCGACCGTGCCGTCGCCCATCGCCGCCGCATCGGGGTCGACGTGAATCACGCGTTGGTCGGCGCCGGAGACGGGATTGGTCGCATTGACCAATTGCGACTTGTTGACCCGGTTGACCGCGACCGCTTCGTTACGGATTAACGGTTCGTCCAGTTTGTTGACGAAGTCGTCGTATTGCGGCACGCGTCGCGCCGTGCTGCCGGGGAAGAAGAATGAGGCGCCAAAGACGACGTTCGTGTCGAAGACCTGATCGTCGCTGACCGTCAGATAAAGTCGCATGCGGTCGGTGACGTGGCTTTCCAGCCGCGTTTTCCAGCCCCAGGCTTGCGGCGAGCCGGAGCCTTGAAAGTTATATGTGCCCAAATAAGCGCGCAGGTAATCGCCCATCTTCGGCAGCGCGCCGCCCAGTTCGGCGTCGAAGCCTTTCATGGCGACTTCGTACTGAGCGAGTTGCGTGAGCTGAATGTTGTTGCCGACGTAGGTCGGATCGAAGAATCCGGCTTGCCCCGTCATGGTCGGGTCAGACGACGTAGGAAAATAACCATTCGCTCGGAAGTCGATTCGGCCGAGCGATTCGAACCCGGTCACGACTTGCCCCACCGTTTGAACGCCGGTATCGCGATTGTCGTAGCCGACGTAGCCGCCGAACGTGCGATCGAAATCGTCGCAGAAAAAACGTTGTCCGACGACCGCATTCATGCCGACGTTCGCGTCGTTGGCCAGCAAAAACGCGCCGTCGAAAAAGGTCAGCGCTTTCGCGTCATACGATTCGTATAGCGGAACCCAGGCGCGAAAATCGGTAAACGAATATTCGTAGCCGGCGCCTTCGGTGCGATGTTGGATCGCAATTCGCGGGAAGTACTCGCCCCACAGCCCGTTGGAATAAGGGGTCGCGATGGTCGAAGCCCCAGAGATGATCCCAGGCGAAAGCTCGTCATTTTGTTGCTGCGCGCGGGCGACGCTTGTCGCCGCCAGCAAAATCAGCGCGCTGAAAACGGCGGAAGAAAGCGTGCGGTACGGATTCCGTTGTAAGTTCAAAGGGCTAGCATTCTTAGCGGGGCGTATCTCAGCGGTCATCAACTTTGCCGACGAATCATTTATCGCAAGGAGACCGGCTGAGGATCGATCTTAAGTTGGCGCTGCTTCCGAGTTGGCCCAATTGCCTTATTTTAACCTTGCTCCGCTAGCAATCAGGATCGAGCGAGAAGGGTGGGCGACTCTCGAAAATCGCAAGTGCGCGTCGCATAGAGGCCGCTATCGTCGCGCGGCAGATTAGCGCAAGAAAAAAGAGCCGCGGAAAACGACGGCTCTTCAGTGGAAGTGCAATTGCGAGCGGCGGCTTACGCTTTCGACTCGGCATGTCGGGGGCGGTTCGGCGTCTCCGGCGCGTTGCCGCCGCCGACGACCGTTTCGTAACGCCCGAAGATCATGCGCCCCGCGCTGGTTTGCAAGACGCTTGTCACCAAGATCTGAACGCTTTGTCCGATGTGGTCGCGCCCCCCTTCGATCACGATCATCGTGCCGTCATCTAGGTAGCCGACTCCTTGCGTTTCTTCTTCGCCTCGTTTGACGACTCGTACGACCAGTTGTTCGCCCGGCAGGAAGACCGGTTTCAGCGCGTTGGCGACGTCGTTCAAGTTGATGACGTCGACGTTATGGAGTCGGGCGACCTTATTCAGGTTGTAATCGCCGGTGACGATTTTGCCTTCCATGCTTTTCGCCAACAGCACCAGTTTCATGTCGACCGGTTGGCCTTCCATCTCGGGGGTTTCGCGATCATGAATTTTCAGATCGACGGCGGCGTGGTTACGGAGCCGATTTAAGATGTCGAGACCGCGCCGACCGCGGCTTCGTTTCAGC
>JBITAD010000230.1:0-3501 GCA_044439945.1 Blastopirellula sp. JB062 | reverse complement strand
TTGGCGACCCAATGCGCCGCGGGTTTACGCTGGTCGAATTGTTAGTGGTGATTGCGATTATCGGCGTTTTGATCGCTTTGCTCTTGCCGGCGGTGCAGCAAGCTCGCGAAGCGGTTCGCCGCATTACCTGCAACAACCAGATCAAGCAACTCGGCTTGGCGCTGCACAATTATCATGACACGTTTCTCTCGTTTCCGCCGGGCAACTATGGCATGAGCGGTTCGGGCAGGTACGACGGCGCCAATTGGCGCGTGCAGGTGCTGCCGTTTATCGAGCAGTCGGCCTTGCATGATCAGCTCGACTTTACCGCACGATTTGAGGGAGACAATCTAGCGGGGAACGAAATATTGAGCGAGCTGATCGTTCCCGGCTTGCTTTGCCCGTCGAGCGCGCTGGAGCCGTTCTCGAATCCGCATGGCCGCAACGATGATCAAGCGATGATCATTCATTACGTCGGCATCTCGGGCGCCGCGCCTTCCGAGACGCAACCGCTGGTCGGCTACGTCGACTGCGGATACGGCTGGTTTGCTAATAACGGCATGTTGCTGACCAATCAAGCGACTCGCTTGCGCGACGCGACCGACGGCACGTCGAACACGATGTTGCTGGCCGAGCAGTCGGGCTTGATCGACGGCCAAGAGCTGACCGCTAACTATCGCGGAGGCTGGCACGGCGCCAGTTCTAAAGAAACGGTTGATACGCCCTCGTGCAGCCAAGTTTGGTTCGCCGGCACGACGACTGTCCGCTACAACCCGAACTACGACATTATTACCTCCGGCAACAGCTACCAGTACCGACACAACACGGTGCTCAATTCGTTTCATCCTGGCGGGGTTAACATCTTGCGGACCGACGGCAGCACCCGTTTCGTCTCTGATACGATCAATCTCGAAACCCTCAAGCGACTCGCCGTGCGTAACGACGGCGAATTGTTAGAAGACTATTGATCGTCGGGGGACGCGCTATTCGTCGTGCGATTGCAAACCGAACGCCAAATTTAACAATAACTTTCCCCTCGTCAGACCGACGCAAGGAACAACTGGTGAAACCGACATTCGCTTTTATGCTGATTTCGACCGCGACGTTTTGCCTGGGCTGTGGAGAAGCTCAGCCAGGGGGCATCGTGCAGGGCGCCTTGAATTGGGAAGGAAAGCCGATCGAAGGGAATGCCCGCGTCGTGCTGATGAGCATGAAGACAGGCGCGGCCGTCGCCGCCGATTTAGAAACCGACGGCGCCTTCGCAGCCGACAAACGATTGCCGCCGGGCGCATATGTGGCGTTTCTCGTTCCCAAGTCTTATGAGGAAGAGCTGCCTGAAGCGACGCCTGGAAAACGTCGCTCGCGAAAGGCAGACAGAATCGCAGGCGCAGACACCGTGCCCAAAAAATATTGGGACGAAGGAACTAGCCCATGGCGCGTCGACGTAATCGCTGGGGTCAACGATATTCAGTTAAACGTCGAACGCTAGTCGGGTGATTAGGCGTACTCAGTCAATTTCGCGCTGTTTTTCTTGAAAAAAATTACGAACGCATTGCTAACGAAACGTGCCTGTTGGCGATATACGCTTGCCAGGCGATCTTTCAGGTTCACGGCGCCGCTAACGGCGCCATCGTACGATTTTCAGATGAAGTAGAATCTATGACCTCTCAAAAACCCACTGCCGAGCGGTCGGCATTTACGCTGGTCGAGCTATTAGTCGTGATCGCGATAATTGGCGTATTGATCGCCTTGTTGTTGCCGGCGGTGCAGCAAGCGCGCGAAGCGGCGCGGCGGATGCAATGTTCGAATCATCAAAAACAGCTCGGCTTGGCGCTGCACAACTATCACGACACGTTTAAGCGGCTGCCGTATAACTCGTCGTCGAAATACGTTTATCCGAATTTCGGTCCTTCTTGGTTCGTGCGTTTATTGCCATTTATCGAACAGAACGCCGCGTTTCAGCAAATGGCTGCGACCGGTTTCGCCGGCGATTGGAAAATGCAAACCACGAGCTTGGCTTGCGCCGATGTCGTCGACGGTTATCGGGTCGAAGAGTTGCTTTGTCCTTCGAGTCCGTTGCCTGCGATGGAAACGCAAGCGACTCAATCCAACGGCGAGATTGAGCTGCTCGTTCCCAGTTACGTCGGCATTAGCGGTTCTTACTATATCGGCGGTACGACCGATGAGTCGCCGGTGACGCGCATCACAAATGTGTACGGACGGACGGTTTTCAACGGCATGATCACCGGCATTCTCGATGATCGCAGCGCGGTCCTTCGCTTTCGAGACGTTACCGACGGGCTCACGAATACGATGTTCATGAGCGAACAGTCTGATTATTTCTACGATTCGAGCCGCGAGTCGCATCAGATTCGTTCCGGCGGTCATGCCGGGCGCGCCTGGGCGAGCGGCGATGATCGCAGCTGGCAAGCGAACGTGACGACCTTGCGCTGGCCGATCGCCGCGTATGGCAGTTCCGGCACGATCGAAAACTATCACAGCAATATTTCTCTCGTTTCCGCGCATCCGGGAGGGGTGATGATCGCTTTGGGCGACGGATCTGTTCGCTTTCTTTCCGAAACGGTCGACGGGAAAATCCTTTCCGGCTTGGCCGATCGACAAGACGGCAACGTGTTGGGCGAATATTGATCAAAGCTCGGTGAAAGAGAGATATTTATGACTAGCATGAAAACGGCCTGTCTGCTGATAAGTGCGGCGGCCATCATCGGTTGCGGACGCCCTGATTACGGCGACCTAGGGACGGTCGTCGGCACTGTCACGCTCGACGGCTCGCCTTACGCGAATGCGACGGTTCAATTTACGCCCGAGACTGGGCGTCCTTCGATTGGAGCGACGGATTCCGAAGGGAAGTACGAACTCTATTACATTCGCGACGTCAAAGGGGCGTTGCCTGGCACGCACCGAGTCGAAATTTCGACGAATCCAGTCAATCCTAAGATGGGCTCGGCGGAGCTGAAGTTCAAAGAGCCGCTGCCGAAGCGATACAATAGTCGGTCGACTTTAACCGCCGAAGTGCGGCTAGACGCCAATCAGTTCGACTTCGCATTACAGTCGCGATAAAATATAGTCGCGAGAAAATCGACCCTGGGGCGGACGCAGGTTCGCTTTGATCAATACTTCAGAAAGTAGTGCCTGTGTCTCGAGTTATTCTTGCGTTCACTTTCGCACTAGCGTGCGTATTCTGTCGCGGCGTTACGGCCGTCGAGCCGCTTCGGATTCTGTCATATAACATTCACCATGCGGAAGGACTCGACGACAAGCTTGACTTGCCCCGAATCGCCGAGGTCATTAAGTCGGTTTCGCCCGACTTCGTTTTTCTGCAAGAAGTGGATCGTCGCGTCTTGCGTAGCGGTCAAGTCGATCAGGCGACCGAGTTGGGCAAACTGACCGGGCTGCATTCGGCCTTCGGCGGCAACATTCGTCTGGGGGCTGGCGACTACGGCAATGCGATCTTATCTCGCTTTCCGCTCCGCGAACTGAAAAATCATCCCTTACCCAATC
>JBITAD010000229.1:0-3502 GCA_044439945.1 Blastopirellula sp. JB062 | reverse complement strand
GACACAGGGCCGATGCATTGCAACCGGCGTGCCGAGCCGACAAACTTCTTCACTTCTGGCAAACGGGGCAAGGTGCGAACTTCAGCGAGTGATGCGAATGGTCGGACTACATCCAAAGAGGCAGTTTCGCTGGCAGTTAAGGGGATAGCCGGTATGACCTTGGCTGCATAACGTATAATACGTTTCTGTTTCCCCCCATTTTGCACGGAGGATTTTTTTCGAATGAAGATGGCTCAATCTCTATCGCACGCTGCTCGTTGGGCGGCGGTCGTCGCTGCGACGATCGCTTTGGTCGTCGCCTTCTCGCTTCCTGGCGCCATTGCCAAGTCGTCGTCGTCCGACGGCGAATCGGTCGTCGCTCGGAGAGGACGTCACCACTGCGGCGCGCGTCGAGTCTATCGGCATCGCGATCGCGGCTACCGTCATCACGGCGGATGCGGAACCGCGAGCTACGGCGGATGCGGTACGTCTTACTCTTCGCAAGGCGGCTGCACCATCGGCGGCGGTTGCTACTAAGCCGAGCGTTGAACGATCGCCGCGCACTTTGATCGTCTAGCGACCGCCGCTAGGACGAGATTCGCAAGGCGAAAAAAGGGGCAAGCGTCGACTTGCCCCTTTCTTTTGCGAATTGATCCGTTGATTACGAGACGCTGACGACGGCGTCCGAACGCAAACGTAAATATCGCATGACTTGATCGGCGATATTGACGGCCGAGATTCCTTGATGCGCCAACTGTTGATCCGACGTGCCGCTCATCGGGCGGCGCTCGACGGCAAGCGAATAGACAGGCGCCGGAATCCCGGCTAGGGCCGCGGCGACCGCTTCGCCGATGCCGCCCGCCGCGTAGTGATCTTCGACCGTCAGTAAAAACTCGGTATTCTCGGCCGCTGCGTGCAAGGTTTCTTCGTCTAGCGGTTTCACGCTGTAGAGATCAATCACGCGAGTATGCACCCCGTTCTCTTTCAACTGGCGATGCGCCTGCAGCGCCTCGTGCAGAGTGACCCCGGCGGCGACGATCGTGGCGACGTCTTGCTCGCTACGCGCAAGCACTTTACATCCGCCAATCGGAAATCGTTCGTTCTCGTCATAGATCACCGGCGTTTTGCCGCGGGTCGTCCTTAAATAGGCGATTCCGAATTGTTCAAGCATCGCTTGCGTCAAACGCTCCGTCGAGACGGCGTCGCACGGGTAAAGCACGACTGCGTCTATCAACGTCCGGAACATGGCGATATCTTCCAGCCCCATTTGCGAAGGGCCGTCTTCGCCGATCGCGACGCCGGCATGCGAACCGACGAACTTGACGTTCGCTTTCGAATGGACGCTCATCCGAATCTGATCAAACGCACGCGTCAAAAAGGCCGAAAACGTACTGACCACCGGCGTTTTTCCGCGCAGCGAAAGCCCCAACGCCGCTCCTACCATGTTTTGTTCGGCGACGTACATTTCTAAAAAGCGATCTGAAAACGTATTGCCGAACGCTTCCGTTTTGGTCGAGTTGCAGACTTCGCCGTCTAGCACGATCACGCTAGGGAATTGCGGGGCTAAGCGCCGCAGCGCTGCCCCAAACGCCGTACGGGTCGCCGCCGTTTCGCCCAGTTCATAGCGAAAATCTTTCGCCTGGACCGCCGCTTGCTTTTTGACGGAGCGTCCTTCAGGCGGCGCGATCTCGCCTCGCAGCGTTTCGTCGACTTCGCCCAGTTCCGCCAGCGCCGTTTTTAACTCGTCCTCGTTCAACGCTTTTCCGTGCCAACCGTTTTTCCCTTCAATCGACGAAACGCCTTTTCCTTTCACGGTTCGGGCGATGATCATTTTCGGCTGATCGTCGGCAAGTTCAATCTTCGCATAGGCGGCCAATACTTGCTCAAAATCATGGCCATCTTCGACGAGAATCGGTTGCCAACCGAATGCGGCGGCTCGACGCTTGTAAACGTCTAGGTCATCGCCATACATCGTTTCGCCTCGCTGCCCCAGGCGATTGACGTCGAGAATGCCGATTAAATTCCCTAGCTGGTAGCGCGACGCAATTTCCATCGCCTCCCACTGCGATCCTTCAGCCATCTCGCTGTCGCCCAACAACACATAGGTTCGATAGGGGAGTTGATCAAACCGTTTGGCATTGAGCGCCATTCCGACCCCGATCGACAAACCTTGGCCGAGCGATCCAGTCGCCGCTTCGGCATAACGAAACCGAGAAGTGGGATGACCTTCTAAATCGCTGCCAAATTCGCGATAGGTCAACAAATGTTTTGGTGAGACAGCCCCGGCCGCCATCCAAAGCGAATAGAGCAGCGGCGACGCGTGCCCTTTTGAGAAGAGAACTCGGTCGTTGTCGGGTTGGTCCGGATCGCCTACGTTAAAGCGCAATACTCCGCCGAAATAAAGCGCCGTCATCAACTCGACGGCCGAAAGCGATGAGGTCGGATGCCCCGAGCCGGCCTGCGTCGTACAATTCAAAATTTCTCGGCGGATTCGCCGCGCAAGCGCGGTCAAACGTCGCATGTCGTCCGTCGCCATGGCTTTCCTCCTTTTATTATTCAAAGCGTCAAACAAGATCGCCCCACCTATTCGCCTGCAAGCGGCGCGCCGCTTGGCCATGTTTCGTCCTTCGAGCCGGGTTGCCCCAATCGCCCCCCGTCGGCTGTAATATGCAAATGAACATCCAAGAAATCACCAACCTGGAAGACGCGCGTTTGCGTCCGTATTGCGCGTTGACCAACTCGCGCAGCTATCGCCAGTCGGGGCTGCTAATCGCCGAAAGTCGATTTTTGGTCGAACGTTTGCTGGCGAGCCCGTTGCAAGTCGAATCGATCTTGGTCGACGATCTATCGAAGGTTCCGCCGCTGCCGGTCGGCGAACAGGCGACGCCGGTCTTTTGTTTGCCGCGCGACCAAATTCAGCGATTAGTCGGCTTCAATTTTCATCGCGGCGTTATGGCCTGCGGGGTGCGGCCTGATTTATCTCGCCTGGATCAGGTCGACTGGCCCGCCGAAACGGCGCGTCTGACCTTGAGCGTCGTCTCTCAGGTCGTCGATCCCGAGAACTTGGGAAGCTTAATTCGCGCCAGCAGCGCCTTTGGCGCCGACGCCATCTTGCTCGACGATCGTTGCGGCGATCCGTTTTCGCGACGTGCGTTGCGAGTTTCGACGGGGCACGCTTTCAAGATTCCGATCGTCGAAACGACCGACTTGCGACAAGAACTAGCGGCGGCTCGAAAGCTAGGCTTCGAATTGATCGCGACCGTCTTAGACGATGCGGCGATCCCCGTTATTGCAGAGACGGCGCGTAAAGATCGGACCGCTCTCTTGTTCGGCAACGAAGGTTTCGGATTAGAAGCCGACCTCTTGGAATTGGCCGATCGCCGCGTCACCATCCCGATGCGACGCGGCAGCGACTCGTTAAACGTCGCAATGGCCGCTGGCGTATTCCTGTACCATTACTGCTACCTGCTTTAGGCGTCAGCGCTGGGGACTACTTGTCGCTTAATTGCTCAAGATAAAAAAC
>JBITAD010000228.1:0-3506 GCA_044439945.1 Blastopirellula sp. JB062 | reverse complement strand
TTGCCCGCTACTCCTGGTCGTCTCGCTGAAAATCTTACGCGGGCCGTTCTTCCGAGTGAGCCGAGGGAACTGAGCGCTCCGCCGAAGAACGAATCCACGATCGCGTAGATTCACTTTACTCGACGAACAACCGTCAGAATAGGCAAAATAGGTGGAATCGTACGATTTAGCTGGCATTCAATTCCAATTTCGCGGCTTTATAGCGTCGTCTCACCCTTTGGAGACGGCAATTCGGAGTTTGACAGACGAATCGGCCCCCAAAAATCGGCGACAACTTGCCTTCGGACTGCGCTTTTTGCGCAAATCAATTCGCAGCGGCGACGCTTTCTCTGCAACTGCGTTATTGCAGCGAGAGGACTTCCGACTTCGAGTAGATCGGCAGATGCCGATAATAGACTTCTAGCATGTAGACGCAAAGGCAGGTCATAAACAAGCGCCCGCCGATCACCCCGTGCTTATCGCCTTCGGGCGACCAGCTTCCTTTTTCGCGGCCATCTTTGACTTGTTGCTCGGGAATCGCTTGCCGCATCACCTTGTTCCAAGCTTGCCAGGCCTGACCTTCGGTATGATGCGCCACTTGCGTTGCGTAATACCAGTAATAAACGTCAGGCTCTTTCCAGGTAATGGGGTTGCTGACAAGATAATCGACCCCGTCGATCAGGCGCGGATCTTCCTGCGTCCACCCGAGATATTGCCGACATAGCAAGCCTTCGGCCGTCATCGACAACGTAGGAGGCTGATTGCGCGACGGCTGATAGGCATATCGCGAGCCGTTTTCTTTGGCCACGCTATCAAGAAAGCCGCCGATCCGATCAAGCGTTTCGTTGGGCACGTTTAAGCCGCACAGTTTGGCGCTCGCCATCGCCATCACAAACCAGCCGGTCACCGAGGTATCGGCGCCTTCGCCGGGCGTATAGCGCCAACCCCCTTCCGGCGATTGAATGCGAACGGCGTAGTCGATCGCGCGCTGCGCCGGTTGTCGATATTGCTCGTCGCGCGTCATGCCGTACAGTTCGCACAAGGCGATCGTCGCTTGCGCTTGGGTGTACAGTCGATGTTGATTGCTTAGCGGCCCGCTGATGAACGTGCCGTCGTTATCCATTTGCGAAAGCAAATAGTTCCATCCGCGAGTCACTTCTTTGACGTAGACGCCTTCGAGGGTCGTGTGGCCGGCGCCTTGAAACGCCAGCAGCGCCATCGCCGTCGCCGCGATCGAATTTTCGAGACCGGCCCCGTCAGAGTACGGCCCTTTCAAGCTCCAAGAGCCGTCGCGGCGCTGGTTTCGCTTTAGCCAATCGAGCGCCGCTTTCACCGCTTGCTCGGTCGTCGCATTGCCGCCGTACGCTTTGAGCAGCGCCTTTTTTCCCCCTCCGTCGCTCCGAAAGTTGTAGTCGACTCCGGGCGTTTCAATTTCTTTTTGCTTCGCTTTCGTTCCGTTGGCGGCCAACGTGGTCAACGATTCAGGCGGCGGCTGCTCTGACTCGAACAACGTAATGTCGAACCCGGTGACGTCGTCTTCCATCAAGTCGGCTTCGTCAAGCACGAACGGTTGCTCTAACTGTTCGCCCAATTGTTCGGCATAAGTCGCCGTGACGACGACGTCTTGATTCGGGCGCGGCGAGAAAGCGATTAACGCCAGCAAGACGACCAACGCAAAGTGAACGAGCATGCTGACCATCCAAGGAGGCATCAGCTTGGTCGACTTGGCGGTCAAATCTTCTTCAGGCGGCGCGTGCTCGGTCACTTGAAGTTCCGGCTCGACCACCTGCGGCGTCATGCGTTTGGGCGCTTGCTGCGGCAAGCCTTTGCGATCTGTCGCAACCTGCAGCATCGGCCCCTTGTCGCTATCAGCGCGGCGGGGCGGCGATGCGGCGGATGCTTGCGAAGGCGCACGCTTTGGGCGAGCGACCTTTGGGGAAGTCGATTGCTTTTTCGGCGTAGGCTTGGAAGGGCTAGTCGGCAAGTCTTCTTCGCCTCGCCAGCGCGGCGGCGAAGGCTTCTCGCTCTCGACGTTCTTCTTCGGCGGCGCAGATTTCTTTGGGGGCGCGGCAGGACGCGGGCTCTTTTTCGCAGGTCGCTTTGCGCTGGGGGGCGGCTGATTGTCGGCAGCCGCAGGCGGTTCTGCCGCAGGCGGCGGAGTCGAAGACGCCGGCGGCGCAGCGCTGTCGTACGGCGGAGGAGTTTGATTTGGGGGCGCCGCACCAAACTGCCCGCCAGGCGGATAACCGCCCGGTGGGTAGCCGCCCGGCGGCGGATAGGCGTGCGTCGGCGGGTATTGGCCTGCCGGCGGGGGATAAGACGGATAGTTCCCCTGGGGCGGCTGCGGGGGATAAGGTCCGGCCGACGGCATCGTGGGAGGCTGCCCCGGAGTGGGCGGCGGCGGATAATGCCCAGCCCCGAACGAGGGAGGCGGCGCCGCGCCAGGCTGCGGAAAATAGGGAGCGGCAGGCGGTTGCGGAGTTTGCCCGAACGAGATGGGGGCTTTCCCTTCTTCGCTATCCGCCGGTGACGGCGGCGGTTGCGAGATCGGCGCTGGTCGCTTCTCGGACGATTTGTCGCGATCTTTCGGATGTTCTTCGCTCGACATCCATCAGCTCCAAGACCGCTATCACGACAGTCGGCCAAAATACTTGCGAAAAAGGGGTTACGTCACTCTACCAGTCGCTTTTTTCAGCGGCAAGGAACCGGCCGCCAGCCGACCCGGCCGCAACCTGTTTTTGCGCCGGTTTTATCGATTTTGCCGCAAGAGTCGGCCCTGCGCGCAGACGTTCTCGCTTGACGCCGTAAGCCGTAATTTGCCGACGCCGTCGCATGTTTAGCACGAATCGGCAAAACCGCGATGAATTCGCAAGCGAATTTTTTCTCAGCTCCCCCTGGACACTGTTCGTCGTTTCTTTACAATTCAGCACTTCCAACGACGATAACAACGTCGTCAGATAGGAATTAATGTCGCGGGGTGGAGCAGCTAGGTAGCTCGCGAGGCTCATAACCTCGAGGTCGTCGGTTCAAATCCGGCCCCCGCCACTTTCTTTAGAAATGAGCCCTTCGGCGAGAACGTCGAAGGGCTTTCTTATTGTGGGCACTAGAGTTACGTCGTCGAGCGTGCAGTTCAAAAAGACGATTTCTAGGATTCGACGTTTTTCAAAGCAATCTGCCGTAAGCCACTTCTCTGTAAGCACTTGAGAAAGTTCAAAAACTCTGCTGGCTAAATCGGCTGTTTCGTCGTGAGAGCGATCAACAGCATCCCGTTGAAGCTTGATGGATGCCAAGCGATCACGCAGGTTGGTTTGCTTAGTCGCAAAGGTCTCTTGGTCGAGCTCATCTCGGAGACGCATATCGAGTAGGCGATCTTGCTGGTTGATGAGCAGGGTTTCCTGGCGTGCGAGTTCTGAACGTTGGGCACGTGATTCTGCCTGAGCATCTTTGGTCTGCGAGGCAAGCACCATCCGGAACCAATCACGCACTCCTGGATCGTCGATCCGCATTTTTCCAAATATCTGTAAGAC
>JBITAD010000227.1:0-3507 GCA_044439945.1 Blastopirellula sp. JB062 | reverse complement strand
AATCGCAACGTTTCCGGCAGTCGATCGAATCGATGGTACCGCAACAGAAAACGATCGTTCGTGAAATTCAACGACTGCGCAATTTAATAGGTCAGCGGCGCCCAACTGCCGCCGAGATCGAATCGGTACGAACCGTTTCGCAGTTGCAAAAAGGGGTGATGGGCGAAACGGCCGAATTCGCTCGCACCATTTCCAAAGCGGCGGTCTTTCATCTCTCGTTGACGACTGCCGCCGATTTGATGCGAGAAACCGCACGGGCGCTTGACGCTCGCGATTTGTCGAGCGAAACCGAACGTAACGCTCAGCAGTCGGCCAATCGACTTGAACAACTGCTAACGGCGCTCGCGCAAGACGATCCCGAAGGCGAACAGCCGCAACAGAATCAACAAGATCAGCAACCAGGCCGACAGCAGCAGCCAGGGGGAAGCCAAGACGGCATTAGTCAGATTGCTCAATTAAAACTGTTGAAACTGATGCAGCAAGGCTTGAATGAGCTGACCAATCAGGCAGCGGCTCGGCTTGCGAAGGAGTCGCCCCCCTCGGTCGAGCTGGAAATAGAATTGTCTCGTCTGGCGAAAGAGCAAGGCGAACTGGCTCAATTAGCGTTAGAATTAACGGAGCCGAGCGAAGAAGACATTTTTGAGCTCGACGGCGACAACGATTCGGCGGCTGAGCCGAACGCCGATAGTTTAGACGAATCGAACAGGGAGCCGCAGTAATGCGAACGATGGGGATGCGAATCGTCGCCGCAATCGCTGGCTGCGTTCTGTTGTTGACCGCAGCGCCGCTTGGGGCGGAAGAGACGACGGAACAACCGGCCCTAGACCAAGAACTGTTAGAAGGGCTCGACAACGAATTGTTCGAGGGCCTCGATTTTCCGAGCGTTGCGCCTGCGCCGTCGGGCAAACCGCCTCTTGCTGACGAAGAAGAATCTGCGGCGCCGGCCGAAATGCCGCAAAAACCGTCATCCGGCTTTGACCCGCCGGGGGAAGATATTGGTTCTGGACCGGAGAACCCGCTTGTCACGATCGGTCGCCAAATGCAAACCGTGCAAGACCGTATCGGCCAAGGACAAGCTGAAAACGAGACGCTGGGACTGCAAGCTTCGATCATCAAGCAGCTTGACGACTTGATTCGACAGGCCCAACAACAGCAGCAACAAAATCAACAGAGCCAGCAACAGAAAAATCAACAACAAGACAAGCAACAAGACGAACAGCAGCAGTCGTCGCAGCAACAACAATCGTCGCAATCCGATGGAGACGCGCAGAATCAGCCGCAAAACGGCGGATCGCAGCCGCAGCCGCAAGAAGGGGAAGGCGAGGAAGAAATGACGTCGCAGGGCGATCGCGATCAGGCGGACGACAGCGATCAGCAAGTTCGCGATCGCGAGTATCAATTGTTGCCGCTCGAAGCGCGCGGCGCGCTGATTAAAGAAGTTTGGGGGCAACTGCCTGAGCGAATCCGTCAACAATTGCAAAACGCTTCGGTCGAAAAATTCTTGCCGAAGTACGAACGCTTGACGGAAGAATATTTTCGTCGCCTGGCGGAAGAGGAGCAGACGGACCAATGAGTCGAAACTGCGAGATTCATCGAGTGATCGTCGATCCTAGGGAGAGGTCATGACGCAATCAAGTCGACGACAATTTCTTACCGCGCTAACGACAGCGCCGTTGGCCGTAGCGGCTTCTCGTTGTTGGGCGCAAGTCGAGCCCAAGACGTCACGCTCTGCGGAAATGATTACGCCTGAGGCGCGGGCCGCTATTGACGCGGGGCTTCGCTATTTGGCCGATCGACAAATTAAAGAGGGACGCGGTCGAGGCGCTTTTGGGTTTGACGGCTATCGCGCCAATACGGCGGTCGTCGCATTGGCTGGCATGGCGTTCATGTCGCATGGCAGCACGCCGGGGCGCGGCCCATACGGCGCCTCTATCAACAACTGCGTCGATTACATCCTCAGCAATTCTCAAGAGGGAGGGTTTATCGCGATCCCAGGCGCAGCGACGCACGGGCCAATGTATGGTCATGGGTTTGCGACGCTTTTTTTGGCCGAAGTTTATGGGATGTCGTCCGACAGCGCCGTCCGAGAAAAATTGGTCGAAGCGATCAAGTTGATTATCGATACGCAAAATATAGAAGGGGGCTGGCGCTACGAGCCAGTTCGCCAAGACGCCGACATCTCGGTCACCGTCTGCCAAATGATGGCGTTGCGAGCCGCTCGCAACGCCGGCATCTACGTACCGAACGAAACGGTCGATCGTTGCGTCGATTACGTCAAGCGAAGCCAAAATCCTGACGGCGGATTTATGTATATGCTGCAAAGCGGAGGCCCCAGCGCCTTTCCGCGATCGGCGGCCGGGGTCGTTGCGATGAATAGCGCCGGCATCTACTCGGGCGAAGAAATCGAACGCGGCATGCAATATTTGGTCGAGAATTTACGTAACCCGCGCGAGATTCGCAGTAACAGTCATTTCTTTTATGGGCAATACTACGCTTCACAGGCTTTTTGGCATGCCGGCGACGCGCTTTGGCGACAATATTATCCGGTCGTACGCGAGTACTTGCTGAATCGACAGACTGCCGGCGGGTATTGGCCCGATTTTATATGTCCCGAATACGGAACGGCGATGGCTTGCATCGTGCTGCAAATGCCCAACAACTATTTGCCGATCTTCCAACGATAGGCGCCCATGTTTTTCGTCCGTCTATTTTTGACCGCGATCGCGTTAATGGGGACTGCGCAGCTGATCGCAGCCGCCGAACGATCGTTGCTACTGCAAGATCAAGTTGAGCAGTCGGCTCAGCTTGCGGCGATCGTCGACGACGCTTGGACCTTTACGATTAACGGTCAGGCGCAGACGGTTGCGAGCGATCAGATCGTGCGATTTGGCGCGCCCGCCGCAGTCATCAAAACGCCGCTGATTTTCTTACGCAGCGGGGGAAGAATCGTCCTGCAAGACATTGCTCTTGCGCGGCGCGAGTTAGTCGGCTATCCATCGGCCGCGTTTGACGAACTGAAAGTTCCGCTACGGCTTGTTCGCGGGATCGCGTTTCGGTTGCCATTGGACGATCGAAAGCGGCAAACCTTATTCGCGCGCATCGAAAACTACGCAGGGATCGACGATCAGTTGTTGCTGGAGAACGGCGACGTGATTTCGGGCTTGATCGCTGCGATTCAATCGGATGCGATTCAGTTAGAAACCGCGAAGGATTCGCTGGTGATCGAACGTACGCGCGTCGCGGCCGTTTTGTTTGCGCCAAGTTTGGCGTCGCCGCCGCAAGATTCGATCGCTGCCTGGATTGGGCTTCGCGACGGTTCTTTATTAGCGACTAGAGACCTGAAAATGACCGAAGACGGCATGGAGGCCTTAATCTCGCGAGACGTCGCCTTGCAATCGATCCCAGGGTTAAAAATCGAACGTGATTTGATCTACGTCGCGCCGCAGTCGCCGCGCGTCGTCTATCTTTCCGATTTGCCCGAGATTCGTAGCAAACAAGTCTCGTATT
>JBITAD010000226.1:0-3532 GCA_044439945.1 Blastopirellula sp. JB062 | reverse complement strand
ACTACATCGGCGCGGCCCAACCGCAACAGTGGAAAAGAAACACGCCGTTGCTGCCGGCGCCTTATCGCGAATCGCTGGCCCTGGAAGAAACGACGCTGCCTGAATTGCTGAAGCAGCGCGGCTACGCCACGTTTTTCGCCGGCAAGTGGCACCTGGGTAGTCGCCAATATTGGCCGGAAAATCAGGGTTTTGACGTCAACCGCGGAGGCATCGATCGCGGGGGGCCTTACGGCGGAAAAAAATACTTTTCTCCCTACGGCAATCCTCGACTCAGCGACGGCCCGGACGGAGAACATTTGCCTGATCGCCTGGCCAGCGAGACCGTTCAATTTATCGAAGCGCATCAAGACGAGCCGTTCTTCGCTTACCTCTCGTTCTATTCCGTCCATACGCCGCTGATGGCGCGCGAAGACCTGCAGCGGAAGTACGAAAAAATCAAATCGAAAAACCCGCCCGTCCAACCGATCTGGGGCGAAGAAGGAGAGCGCAAAGTCCGTCTGGTGCAAGAGCATGCCGTATACGCCGGCATGGTCGAAGCGATGGACTCGGCGGTCGGCAAAGTTCTAGCGGCGCTCGATCGCCTAAAGCTGACCAACGACACGCTGGTCGTCTTCACTTCCGATAACGGCGGACTGTCGACCTCCGAAGGCCACCCGACCAGCAACTTGCCGCTGCGCGGCGGCAAAGGGTGGATGTACGAAGGGGGAATTCGAGAGCCGCTGATCGTGCGTCTGCCCGGGGTCACGCAAGCAGGCGGCGAATGCGAAGCGATCGTCACCAGCCCCGACTTTTTACCGACCATTCTTGACGTCGTCGATCTGCCAAAGGACTCGATCGATACTGACGGAGTCAGCTTTTTGCCTGCTTTAGTAGGAAAACCGTTTGATCGCGGCCCCGTCTATTGGCACTACCCGCATTACGGCAATCAAGGCGGATCGCCGTCGGCTGCCGTTCGCGAAGGAGACTGGAAGCTGATCGAGTGGTACGAAGATGGCAAACTCGAACTCTTTCGCCTAAGCGACGATCTCGGCGAACAGCGAGACCTCGCTGACCAAGAGCCTGCGAAACGTAAGCAACTTCACAATAAGTTGCGAGCTTGGCGAAAGCAGGTCGGCGCGCTCATGCCGACCCCGAACCCGAACTATCAAATCCAACCGTAATTTTCGATCTCCGCCTGGGGTTGTCGGCGCAGCGCGAACGAGAGTGGTACACTAAAGGCGGTTACGGTTCCACTTTGATGACTCACGAGAAGGGAAGGCGCCTAATGCGTAGAACCATGCTTTGCAGTTTGTTTGTTGCGGCCTCGGCTTGGTGCGGCACGACGGTTACGGCGGAAACGATCGATCTCGGACTGCCAGACGGATATTCGGCCGAAATCGCCGCCAAAGGGCTGACCAACCCGTCCGGGGTCAGCTTTAGCCCAAGCGGAACGTTGACAATTTGCGATTCAGGCGATGGTCGCGTTTTGACGCTGGAAGATGGCGAACTGAAAGAATACGTCACCGGATTTCCGACCGAATATTGGAAGGTCGACGCCGACTCCGGCGAGAAGCGATTCAAACTTGGCCCCCTCTCGGCGATTTGGCTCGACTCCGACACGCTCGCCGTTACCAACGCCGGTTTAGGCGACGGAGCGGAAACGGTCCTCTTCTTTAAAGGCCCCGGCAAAGTCGACGCCGGCGAAGCGACGAACTCGGTTCCTCCGACTTCAGACGATATGGCCGACAAAGGCGAAGGCAACCTGACCGGCATGACCGCCAGCGCCGACGGCAAAACGATCTATCTCGCCGGCCAAGGCTCGGACGCGAAAAGCTGGATCTTGAAAGTCGACGTCGCTGACAAAAAGTTATCGCCCCTCTTTTCGGCCGACGAAAACGACATTGCGATCAACTCGCCCATGGATACCTTGCTGTGGGGCGAAGATTCGATCTTGGCGCTGTACTCTGGCGCCGGCGGCAAAGATGACGGCTTGATCGTCCAATGGAACTTGGAAAGCGGCAAACCGGTCAAACAATGGACCGTTCCCGGCTTGCTTGACCCGATGGGTTTTGCCGTCATCCCCGGTACGAAAAAGCTGGCCGTGGTCGACAACAACTGGGCGCTAACCGAAGTGAAGCCAGGCAAACTGGCGACAGTGACCCTGCCTGAAGAATCGGGCGCCGCCGAAGTTGAAGTGCTAACCGACAAGCTGCTGGGCCCGGTCGCCTGCAAGTTTGGTCCAGACGGCAAGCTGTACGTCGGCCAACTTGGCAAAGAGTTCGACAAGAACGAAGGCCAGGTCATCGCCGTCTCGGGACTGAAATAGCCCTAGAACCCAATCTTCGACGCCGCGTCCGGCTGGGACGCGGCGTTTTTTTTGATTTTCGCTCTCTTCAGGTCAGGCGCTGCGGCAATCTCGTCTCTATAATCGCGCGTTTGCCAATCGCCCCAAACTCTACCTTTTGCCAGCGACGCCCTTCTGAAGCTTGACCGCCGTCGCTGGGCGTCGTTTGATCGGTTCCGATCTCTCTTGCGATCGCTGGCGATTTCCCGATAAAATCCGCCCCCAATCATCTCCGTAGATCCACGAGTCGAATCGGCATGCGCTTCAAATCCGAGACCGTCAAAAAGTTGCGAGGCCGTCTGCTGAACGCATGGTGGCGGCAAACAGGCGTCGCCGCGCCGACCGAAACCAGTTTCGCCTATCCCCCCGCGACCGAAGTCGAAGCGGCCTTTACCCGGTCTTATCCGCAACGTGCGACCTATGGCGCGGTCGATCAGGTCGACGCCGCCATCGAACCGCTGATCTCGGCCGGTCTGCTGAACAGCTCGGATCGTCGCTGGAACGGCGAAACAAGCGTCAATTATCCGGCGGGAAGCGTCTATGTGCTCGAGCAGGCGAGCGTTATCAGCCGCCAAGGCATTTTGTACGACCAAGACGGAGTCGTGCTCGAAAGCTTAGGAGGCGGCGCTCTCGCTTCGGTTTTCGACGCCGGTCGCCCTCGCCGTTATCTTCCTCGCCCCCGCAAGGTCAGCGGCAACTTGTTGGTAATGGCCCGCGGCGTTGCGCAGCGCAACTATTATCACTGGACGTTCGACATGCTTTCGCAATTGCGGCTGATCGAACAAGCCGGGATCACGGTTGATTACGTCGCCGCCCCGAAACGTCATTCGTTTGCGGCCGATTCGCTTCGTTTGCTCGGTTTCAAACGCTCGCAAATTATCCCCGTCGGGCACTATACGCATCTGCGCGCCGATCAGTTGATCGTGCCGAGCGTCGCTTGTTATTACCCGCATCCGGCAGGGGTCGCTTATCTGCATAAGCAAATGGACTCTCAGCGGTGGTCGCATACTCGAACCGAAAAACGCCTGAAGCTATATATCGCCCGGCGGCGGCTTTCGTCGCGCCATATCGTGAACGAAGCGGAACTTTTCGCATCGCTTAAGCCGCTTGGCTTTCAGCGGGTTTATCTCGAAAATTTGTCGCTTCAAAAACAGATACAACTTTTTCAACAAGCCGATGCGGTCGTCGGCCCGCATGGGGCCGGATTTT
>JBITAD010000225.1:0-3533 GCA_044439945.1 Blastopirellula sp. JB062 | reverse complement strand
TAAACCGCAATCGCTCGACTTTGCGCAAGCGGCTGCGCTCCCGTTAACTTCGATCACCGCTTATGAAGCCTTTTTCGAGCGTCTCGGCGTCGACGTCGACGGCGCGAACGCCGGCGAGTCGATCTTAATCGTCGGCGGCGCCGGAGGGGTCGGTTCGATCGCGATTCAATTGGCCAAAATCGCCGGCCTGCAAGTGATTGCGACTGCGTCACGGCCTGAATCGACCAAGTGGGTCAAAGACTTAGGCGCCGACCATGTCGTCAATCATCGCGAACCGCTTCGCCCCCAGCTCGAAACGATCGGCCTCCAATATGTCGATCATATCGCGTTGTTCAACGATACCGACGGGCACTGGAACGCGGCGGTCGATCTGATTCGCCCGCAAGGGAAAATCGTTTCGATCGTCGAAAACGTCCAACCGCTCGCCCAGTCGGAACTGAAACGAAAATCGGCGACTTTCGTTTGGGAATTCATGTTTACCCGATCGATGTTCGAAACCCCCGACATGATAGAGCAGCATCATCTGCTGCAACGGATCGCCGGCTGGATCGACGCCGGCAAAATTCGCGCGACCTCCAATCAAGCGCTCTCGCCGATCAACGCCGCAAATTTACGGAACGCTCACGCGCAGCTCGAAGCCGGCCGCGCGATCGGCAAAATCGTGCTCACGGATTGGGGCTAGTCCGCCGTCGCCTCGGCGCGATTCAGTCCCAGCGGACGATCACTTTCAAACTGTCGGAATCGGCGGCCCGCTCGATCGCCGGCAATAATTGATCGGCGCCGAACCGTTCCGAATCGTTCGTCATCAGATCGATCTTCGGCAGCAAGCCTTCGGAAAGAAACCGATGCGCTAGACGAATGCCGCGCATGCTTGATCCATGCGTGGCTTGATAGCATTGCAGTCGATAGTGAATATCGTTGTTCAGATCCACCTCGTGCGCTAGTCGCGGTTTGCCTTCGGCGCCTTTGACCCCGGCGTGCGCGTCAAGCACCGTTCCGTATCCCATTAGTTGGGGAGCAAGTTGGTATGCGGCGGCGACCGGAGCGTTGACCATGACAAAGTGGGGTTCGTTGAACGGAGCGCATTCTTTAAAGACGTTCTCGACGACGTTCTCGTCCCAACGAACGCCGACCGTGTTCGAGTCGCCAAAGTCGCGTAGCACGCGCTCGAGCCGTTCCGCTCCACGATTTACCAAGATGATCTTTCGCGCGTTCATCGCTTGGGCGCATTGCAAGGCATACGTACTTTGCGAGCCGGCGCCGATCAGCACGACCACTCGATTTTCGATACAATGCGACACCCGGGTCATCCCTTCCAAACAACAGGCCAGCGGTTCAAGCTGACAAGCGTGATCAGGATTAAAGCCGGTGGGGAATTTAACGATCGGACCGCGATCGACAAACCACTTAGGCAAGATCGCATGCGAACGCGAAAAACCGTCATACTCGTGCCCGGTGGCCCAAGTATTGGGGCAACTGGTCCAATCGCCGGAACCGTCGGTACCGCAATAAATGCAAGCGTCATCGGCGCAGGGAATGTCGCATCCTAAACCGACCAGGTCGCCAGGTTCGAATTGAGCGACGCCAGGGCCGACCTCGTCGACCACGCAAGCCGTCTCGTGTAGCAAAATGGCCGGCCATTTCTTGATCCGCGGCAGCCCCTGCCGATAGATCACGACGTCGGACTGGCAGACCGACGTCGCCACGGTCTTGAGTCGGATTTCGCCGCGACCAGGCGAAGCGATCTCTTGCTCGACCCGGCTGAACGTACCGCCAGGTTGATCTAAATAATAAATTTGCGAACGCATGCGATGCTCTCGACAGGGGATAGCGTGAGGGAAACCGATATCAAGGCCTACGGGGCGGCGGGATGCAGCAGCACTTTCGTAAAAAATTCGGACTGCCGTCGCATCATTTCGAGCGCGGCGATCCCTTGCGACAAAGGAACGCGATGCGTGATCAAAGGCTTCAAGTTAAGGATGCCGGAATCCATCGCCGCCAAAACGGTGCGCCAGTCATCGTCGTCGCTATAGACGCTGAAGTCGGAGTTCCAGACGCCGAGAATGTCGATTTCGCGCCGCATCGCTTGCGAGATTAACGACGCTGGCAAGGTAACGTCGGCCGACGGATTGCCCAGCAGTACGACTCGCCCGCAGCGCCGTACGACTTGCAAAGCGGCGAGCGTCGTCGGCGCAACGCCGGCCGCTTCGATCGCCACGTGCGCGCCATGCCCGCGGGTACGCCGGCGCACCTCCGCATCCACGTCGCAATTGCGGCTGTCCAGCGCATGTTCAAAGCCGAGCGAGCGGGCGATTTCTAACTTTTCCGGCTGAATGTCGAACAGCATGATCGGCCCGGCTCCGGCGGCTTTCAGCCACTGTGCGACCATCAGTCCGATCGGGCCGAGACCGAAGACGGCGACGGAATCTCCTAAGCGAACTTGCGCGCGGCGAACGGCGTGCAATGCGACCGCCGCCGGTTCGGTCATCGCCGCTTCTTCTAGCGAAACCGAATCGGGCGCCCGAATTAGATTGCGCTGCGGAGCGACCACGTATTCGCTAAACGCGCCGTCGCTACGCGATCCCAAATAATCGTAGCCTTCCGACTGGGCGTATTTTCCTTGCTCGCAAGCGGCGTGATCTTCGCGCCAAAGCAGCGGAAAGACCACGACCCGGTCGCCAGGGCGAAACTGCGTGACGCCTTCGCCGCACGCATCGACCGTGCCGGCAAATTCGTGGCCGCAAATCGTCGGAAACGAATAAGTTCCTTTCGTAAAGCAACGCGGGATATCGGAACCGCAGACCCCGCAAAATCCGATTCGCACTCGCACTGCGCCGGGCGCTAGCGGCGGAATCGGAACTTCTTCAAAACGTAGATCGCCCACGCCATGCAAGACGATCGCTTCCATAAGGGTTGAATTCGACATGGTTTTCTCGAGTCTCTCGTTAGCGGGTTAGATAGAAAGTCGCGGCCGCGAAGATCGGCGCTAGATGGCCGCCAATTCAGGAACGTGCTGTAACGCGAGACCGTCTTGAATTCCTTTGAGCATGCGCCGCTTGTTTTCCAGCAGCGAACCGGAGGGATGAAAAATGCTGCTGGTGCCGGCGACCAAACTGTCGGCGCCGGCGGCGACCATGCCGGGGATGTTGGCGAAGCTGACGTTACCGTCGACTTGAATCGGAAGATCAAAGCCGCGATCCGATAGCAACTCGCGACACCCGGCGATTTTGCGTAACGATGCCGGCGTCATCTTTTGCCCGGCGTAACCAGGATTGACGGTCATCACCAAGACGTAATCGATTCTTTCAAGCACGTATTCGATCGAAGAGAGAGGCGTGCCGGGGTTGATCGCAATGCCGGCTTTGATCCCCATCTCTTTAATGTGCGAAAGCGTGCGATCTAAATGGATCGCCGATTCGACGTGCACCGAGATCTGGTGCACTTTGACGTTCTGCAATTGCTGAATGAAGAAATCGTTGTCCGTGACCATCAGGGGAACGTCTAGCGGCAACTGCGTCGCGTCGTGCACTTTC
>JBITAD010000224.1:0-3537 GCA_044439945.1 Blastopirellula sp. JB062 | reverse complement strand
AGGCTCGACGTTGGCGACCAACGTGCCGCGGCGTCGATATTTGCGCGGCACTTTTTCCGCAAGTCGCTTTGCGCCTGGATCATCGCTCGATAAGACTCGGGTCGTAATCATCACCTCATGATGACCGGGTAGGCACCCCATTTTGTCATACGTAAATTGCAGTTCGTACCGACCGTCGGCGTCGGTCAAGCCGCTCGATGCGCGCCCATGATCGGGGTAAAACACGATTTCGGCATTAGGCAACGGTTGGTTTTCTAGCGTCACCAGGCCGGTGACCAAGCCGGTTGCCGGCCCTTTGTCGCCGCAGCCTGTCAGCAACAAGCCGATCGCCAATGCGGGGAAGAGAGGAAGCCAAGATCGCCGTTTCGTTTGCAGGATGAGTCGCATTCCATTTGTCCAACTAAATGCCGTATTGATCGAAAAGGGGATAACAAGAGATCGTTTCATGTCCGCCGGGGTGCGGTTGCATTCGCCGCACGAAGCCAGGCCGAGCAGGCGTATGCGCGCTCGGCCGTCAACCGACGAAGTCGGTTGACGATATGACCGGGTTTACAAGTTGGGCGACAGTTCGCCTCCGGAGACGGTGCCGAGGCCTTCGTAGGCGACCCCGTCGATCACTTCGGGAATGAAGACGACCGAACCGTCCGCGCGAGCGAAGTTCGCTCCGCCGGGGTGCATGCTTCCCAAGGCGCTCCAGCGATCCGTACCGTTAATGGTGAAGTTCGGCCGCGACGAAGTCGAACCAAGGTTGTTGTTCAGCCAATGGGCCGAGTCCGAACCGACCCAGCAAGAGGCGCGTCGCGGCTTTTCGGCGCCATCTTGTTCGCCGATAAAGACTGTGTTGCTGGTGCCGTCGGTAAAGTCGCGAAACGAGGTCTCGCTGTTGAGCCAGAACGAACCGCTGAAAGTTTTCTCGTATCCGCTGTCGTCGGTCGCCAGGTTATCAGGATATTCGTTGCCTAAGATCCCCTTATAGTTCGTCTTGGCGTTGTCTTTGCGATGAGGGTTAAAGTCTTGCATCGGGCACGAAGGGCATTTGTACCCGTCGATTACGATGCGTCCGAAGTTGGTTCCGGTCGTCCACCAAGTAAACAACTCGAGATGAACGTCAAAGTTATCGTTCTCGTCGCGTAGATTTTCGTACAAGCTGACTTGTTCGACGTAGGGCAATATAAAGACTTGCCAGCTCAACGAGTTCGTGTCGTGCCAGGTTTGGGAATTGCCGGCGGCGTCGTAATTGGAAACGCTCAGTTGGCCCGGCGGAAACTTGCCGTAAGTGTCGTGGTGGTTGTGCATGGCCAACGCCATTTGCTTAAGATTGTTGGTGCACTGCATCCGCCGAGCGGCTTCGCGCGCTTGCTGCACCGCCGGCAAGAGCAATGCGATCAACACGCCGATGATTGCGATCACCACCAACAATTCAACCAGCGTAAAAGCGGTTCTACGAACAGGCATATCATTTACCTTAGAAAAGAATGAAGAGGAAAAGAAATCGAACGAAATAAGTAGGATGACGAACGACAACCTGGAATCGATAGGCGAAGCAAACGAAATAACGAACTGCTAAGGACGTCCTTTCTCATAAATTTCGGCGATTTCTGCGCCGTCCAATGCGGATTGATAGACGGTCAGCTCGTCGATGCTGCCGTTCAAGTTGCGTATGCGGGAAGCCTTTTCTTTTTTCGTCGGGCTCCAATTTCCGATGGTCGCGTTCTCGATCGTCAGTTTGCCATGTGCGGCGTCTTGAAAGGGTTCCGAAGAAACGAGTTGTCCATTGACGTAATGCTTGACCTGTTTCTCATGTGCGTCGTAAACGGTCGCGAGATGGACCCATTGGCCCAGGTCTTGCAGGCGGAAGATCGGCGGCGAGCGATAATCGTGCGTGTCGATCACGCCGGGGTCGCGTACCCCCAAGATCAAATGACCGACCTGATGGATTTGCCAGTGAGGTTGGTTGGCGTCAAACGAGTCGGTTAGCAATAAGGAATTAAAACGGCGATCGAGTCCGTCGAGTCGGATCCAAGCCGAGTAAGTTAATGAATCGAAGGCGCCGGGGATCAAGAGCCGTACTCGATCGCCTGGGCGTTTAAATTGCAGACTCGATTTGCCGGGCCAGCGGCCTTCGGCCCATTGGGCGCCGACGATCGCGCCGATTATTTTTTCTCCGCTTGGTGCGTAGCCGATCAAGCTGCGATCATCTGCGGCGTCGCGATCGAAAGGGAAGTAGGCGACGATGCGCGGGTCTTGCTGGGTCGCCGTGCGTCGTTCTTTCCAGCTTTGAAGTCGTTTTTGCGATTGCGTGTCGGTCAGCCGGGCAAGTTCGTTGGGCGTCGTGAACTTCAGCTTCTGCGCATTCAGGGGTTGTGCGCTGCCGTCGGGCGAAATGGAAATCGCCTTGCCGGCGGTCAGTTCGCGCCGCGACTCTTGCTTGCGATCAGAATTAATTTCGTAGAGTTCGACGACCCCTTCAAATACCTGCACGTCGACCGTGCCGTCCGACGAAATGTCCATGCCGAACTCGGTACCTAAGTCGACCAGCTCAAGCGTCGGCGCCAAAATGACGAATCCTTGCGCCGATTCGGGAATGTGGGCTCGCAGTTTTCCGAAGTTGCAGTGCACGCGCGACGCGTCGAGAATTTCGAGCGACGCCGGTCCTTCGACCACGACCGTCGCGCCGCTGTAAAACTCTAATTGCAGCAACCCTTGATCCCAGACCAGCGATTGAGGCGCCAGCGTCGCTCCTTCTCGCCAGTTCGCCCCGTTTGCGCCTTGCACGTCGATCATGCGCGTTAAGACGGCGACCCCCTGGTCCCTCGCTTCGCCCTGGCTCGCATCGGCGATCGAACCTGCCGCCAACGGCGACTCTTCCGTTGGGTCCGAGCGCCAGATCGGCCAGCTAATCAACCCAATCAGCAGGGTTGCGGCAATCGCGCAGGCGATGCCGAGGCCAACTTGCCGGCTGACCAAGCCGCGGCGCCGCGGTTCCGGCTTGCGATCGGTCGCTTCCTTCGATTGAAGCACGTTGTGAATAAAAGCGTCGCCCTGGCTGGCGGCTCGCATGCGGGTTTGCAGCGACTCGTAATACCGCTGGGCCTCGCGGCGGATGTCTTCGTACTGCGAAAGTCGATCGCTGAGGACGAGATGCTGTTTTAGTTGGGCGAGTTTGGCCTCGTCGCTGGCGGCGAACGCAACCAACTCTTTCATCTCCGCTTCAGTGACGACGTCGTCGAGCATTAGCGAAAGTAATTCGTCAAAACGCGCGGTCGAGGTCACAATGCATTCCCCATCAGTCGCTGTCGATTTACGTTTACTCAACTTCCCCCAGGGGGCGAAGCTATGTCGTTTCCAGTTCGGCCGCCCGTCGTTCGATACAAGTCTTTAACTGGTCGCGAATTCGTACCAACGCTTGTCGAACGGCGGCGGAAGTCATGTCGAAATGAGCCGCCAGGTCAGGCGCCTTCCAACCGTCCGCGTATCTGCACGATATGATCTGCCGGCTTTTCGGCGGCAATTGTTCGACGCAATCGCGCAGATGCG
>JBITAD010000223.1:0-3540 GCA_044439945.1 Blastopirellula sp. JB062 | reverse complement strand
TTAGCCGCTCCTATATTGCCGAAATTGCCGACTTTATCGGGCCCAATCGAGATATTCCTGCCCCAGACGTCTATACCAATGCGATGATCATGGGATGGATGATGAACGAGTACTCGTGCATTAAGAGGGAATATAGCCCTGCCGTCATTACCGGAAAGCCGATCCCGTTAGGGGGAAGCCTGGGGCGAGACGACGCCACCGGTCGCGGCGCTTATTACTGCCTAAAAGAACTGGAAGCTAAACGCGGCTGGAAGCCGCAAGAGCAACGCGTCGCCGTGCAAGGGTTCGGCAACGCCGGACAAGCGGTCGCCCGACTGCTGCATGCCGATGGTTACAATATCGTGGCGGTCAGCGATTCGCGCGGCGGAATCTACAAAGAATCGGGCTTCGACGTCCCCAGCTTGGCGCATGTCAAAAACGAATCGCGTCGCCTGCAAGCGGTCTATTGCGAAGGCTCGCTCTGCGAATCGGTCGAAGCCGATGCGATTACCAATTCGCAGCTTTTAGAACTGGACGTTGAGATATTGATTCCGGCTGCGTTAGAAAATCAAATAACGAGCGAAAACGCGCCGCGCGTCAAAGCCCAGGTCATCGTCGAAGCTGCCAACGGCCCGCTCACAGGCGAAGCGGACGAAATATTGAACGACAAAGGGACGCTGGTCGTTCCCGACATCTTGGCGAACGCCGGCGGCGTGACCGTCAGCTATTTTGAATGGACGCAAAACCGCGCCGGCTATTACTGGCCCCTCGAACTTGTCGAACAGCGACTGCAAGAAACGATGGCTCGCGAGTTTAACGCCGTCTTCAATCTTGCGAACCAAAAAGAAATCGACATGCGTACCGCCGCCTACGTGGTCGCCCTAAATCGGATCGGCGAAGCGATCGCTTCGCAAGGTACGGCGCGTTATTTTACCGCCCAAGAAGACTAATCCAGCTTCGCCGCAAAAAATGCTAGCGAGTCGCGTGCGGCAGCTATTGCGTTAATCTTGAGCATTTCCTACCATCCCTGCCCGGAAACATCGGTTTTTCATCGCGGCGGCGAAGGTTGGGTATGAATTTTCGAAATACGAACCGCAAAATTGCGATTGGTATCCTCTTATTGCTTGCGACCAATGTCGGTTGCGTGCCCGGACTGTACATGCACAGTTCTGGCGATACCTCGCTTTCGAAAATCATGGCCGGCGATCACGGATCTCGCCGCAAACGCCATGTTTTAGACGAAGAAGAAGTGCTGGCCTCCGCCTCGCGCGAAGACGAAGTCTCTGCGTCGCACGAACAATTGTCGCCCGATTTTTTGGCTCGCGTTCAAGCTTTGAACTTGCCCGAAAGCGAAAAAGCGGCGATCCGCCGTCAATTTAGCGGCAGTTCGCACGCCGAGTTAGAGCGGGTCATGGGCATTCTCGAGTCGCAATTCGGCCCTGTCGCCCAGGAAGAAAGTCAGTCCGAACAAAAAATTGCCGAAAAAACGGCGACCGCACCTTCCGCTTCTCCAGCGGCGGAAGACGCGGGCGACCATGAATCGGCCGATCAATTGACCGACTTGCTGGCCCAAATGAAACAACGCGTCGGCCAAGCTCGCGGCGACGTTCCGCAACGACTCCCCCAGCCCGAAACGACCGGCGTCGCTAAAGCGCCGTCGCCCGACCAAATTGCAGGCTACGCGCGAACCGAAAATCCCAATTTTACGCAGTACGAATTTAGCCGTCGTGATCAGCCGGCGAGAACCGCGCCTGCGACCCCAGCCTTTCCGGTGCAACAAGTGACGCATGTCGAGACGGTTCCGACCGCCGTCGAACGCATGAGCGCCGACGCGGCGCACCCCGATCAATTGGCCGATCAACAAAACAGCGTTAGTCATGTTCCGCCAACGGCGATTCCGCCGACCGCCGATCAGGCCAAGCCCAAGGCTTCGCAAACGGGGTCAAGCGTCGCCCCGCGGCTGACTCCTAACGAGCGTTTGGTTATGGAGGCGATTTGGAATCGCGGCCACGTATCGCTACAAGATATTTTCAACCAACTCAATCGCCACGCTCAGCCGGTCGCCTCGACCGATTCGGCCGACGGAGGTCGTTCGAGCGAACGCCTTGCGACTCCGCCTGTCATGACGCTAGACGAACTGCAAGCGATCATCTTTGATCTGGAAGCGGCAGGTTGGGTCGCCCATCGCCGCGACGACAAGCGAATCTTGTATTGGTCGCAGCGCGATCAACCAAGCGGCGAAGCGCAAAGTTGGGCCAGCGCCCTGCAAGAGGCGATTGCGGCTATGGAACGATCGTTGCAAAACTCGCAACTTTCCGACGCCGAAAGACAAAAGAAAGAAATTCATCTGCGCATGCTCTATTTGATCGGCGAACGTAAGGGAGAAGCGATGCGCAAAATCGAAACCTTGCCCGCCGCCGAACAAGAGTTTTGGTCCAATTTGCTTTTCGCCGCCAGCGATTTCGCCCATAATAGCGAAATTCCGGTCGATCGACGCAGTTTGTTGGCGTTGCGTTCGCTGCAACAAGCGACTTCAAGCCTAAGCGAGCTAAGCCCGCTCGATTTACGGAACGTCGCATTCGTACGGAACGTCAAAGGATTCGGCGATTTCACTCCGTTCGAGAAAACGTCGTTCACCGCCGGAGAAGAACTGCTCGTTTACTTAGAGATTGAAAATCTCTCTTGTAAAGAAGTCGACGGTCAATACGAATCGACCTGGGGAGCCAGTTACGAAATCTTTAACGATACCGGTCGCCGAGTTGATGCCCGGACGTTTCCCGAATACAAAGATCGCTGTGCGAACCGGCGACGCGATTTGTCGTTTACTTATCGACTCTATTTGCCAGAAAATATAGCGCCCGGCCGCTATCGGCTCGAGCTTTCGGTGCGCGACAAGGAGATCGACAAATTCGGCCAAGCGTCGCTCGATTTTGAAATCAAACCGCAATCTTAGAGCCTATCATGCCGTCGACGGCTTTCGACGTCTTAGTTCTCGGGGCAGGCGGGGTCGGCTCGGCCGCGCTCTATCATTTGACTTGCCGCGGCATTCGTGCGGCGGCGATCGATCGCTTTCGTCCCCCGCATATCCATGGCAGTTCGCACGGGCAAACGCGAATCATTCGCCAAGCCTATTTTGAGCACCCCAACTACGTCCCGCTTCTTCAGCGAAGCTACCAGTTATGGCGCGAGATCGAAGCGGCCTCGCAGCGGCGCTTATACCATGAGATCGGCTTAGTCGAAATTGGGCCGGAAGACGGCGTCGTCTTATCCGGCGTGATTCGCGCGGCTCAAGAGTTCGACCTAGAACTCGACCGCTTTAGCCCCGCCGAGGCGTCTCGCCTGTTTCCTCAGTTGATGATCCCTGAAGAGCATACCGTCGCATTTGAACGCCGCGCCGGTTATTTGCTGGTCGAAGATTGCGTCGCCGCTTTTTTAGAGACGGCCCAGCGCCGCGGCGCTCAGCTATTTGCCGATACCAAAGTCGTTTCATGGCGGCGTGACGGCGACGGCTACATCGTCAAAACGTCTCGCGGCGACTATCGGGCGTCAAAGTTAGTCATT
>JBITAD010000222.1:0-3548 GCA_044439945.1 Blastopirellula sp. JB062 | reverse complement strand
GGAATGGGCATGGACGGAATGGATCCGGAAATGATGATGGCCGAAATGGATAATCCCTACGGCGACGGAATGGGAGGAGGCGCGATGGTGCTCTTTGATCCGGCTCAATTCCGCTACGTCGACAAAGACTACAAAAAGATCGACGCCGAAACGCTGAAAACGGCGATGACCCAGCCGACGGCCGAAGATTATTATTTGGCGGTTGCGAAACGCCTGCCCGTCAGAATGCGAATGACGATCGATCAACGCAAAATTGACAAGCTGTTGGTCGAATGCGGAAACGCCGATTTGACGTTGGAAGTGCGCCAACTTCGCTTGAATCCGACGACCGGCAGCGGAATGGGAGGCGGATACGGCGGCGGTTTGGGAGGCGGCTATCAAGGGGGCTTTGAATCAGAATCGTATATGGGCATGGGCGGCTCTCAGCAAAAAGTAGACAATCGTTACGACGTGCCGATTGAAATTTACGGGATTATTTACATCTATAATCCTGTGAATAAGGAACTGTTAGGAATCACCGACGGAGCCGAATCGGAAGAAGGGTTAGGCGCCGCTGACGATACCGCAATGCGATCTGGCGCGATTCGCTAAATCCAATATTCGCGTCGTTCGACGAACGTTACCAACGGAACAAGCGGGGAAACGAATCCTCGACGAGTAAGAGAAACACGACATGCAAAAATTAGATCTGCAAAGCGGCGGAATGAAATCGAAGCTGATCTTGCATATTGAAAAGATCGTCTTCGGCGTGGCGGTATTGTTGGTGGTAACGTTCATCTACTTTGGCGCTCAGCGTGAAGGGATCAGCGTTACGCCTGAGCAAGTCAAGCAAGTTGCGGAACGCGCTTCGGCGAATATCAACAATTCGGAATGGACGCCGGTCGAAAAGAAACGTTGGACCGAACCCGGCTACGAACAGCGTGCCGAGTTGGCTCAAAGCCCGATCAACATTGTGAACTATGCCGCAATGAGCGAATTTGGTCCGCCGATGTACCAATCGATTCAAAAGCGCGTCGATCCTAAAGTGTTGACGGTCGACAAACTGGAAGCGAAGCCGGGGTTTGCGCCTTTTGTTTACGACGATAAGCGAATGGGCGGACTTGCCAGCGGCGGCGGTCCCGGCGGGATGATGGAAGGGGGCAGTTATGGCGAGTTGGGCGGTTATCCTGGCGGCGCCATGGACTATGGTCCGGGCGGTCGGCAAGAGAAGGATATGCCGCCGGTCATGACGCCGGAGCAGCAAAAGCGATTCGGCCCCGCGCGAGCGACCGCAGGGACTCGGATCGAAGGGAAGCACTTTGTCGTGATTACCGGCTTGATTCCGTACGAAAAACAATGGGACGAATTTGACGCGGCCTTGCTAGACGCGGCCGGCTACGATCCGTCACGCGACGTTCCGAAATACATCGGTTTCGGCGTTCGTCGTCGCGAAAAATTGCCTGACGGTTCTTGGAGCGAGTACAAAGATTTAGTACCGCAACTCGCCTTCGCCGACGCCATGAAATGGGCTTTTCGACCGGAAGAAGTTATTCCGCCGGAATACGCGCACCCACTGCTGACTTTTCCGATCGCTCCTATGTTGTTGGTCGATCCGGCCGAGTATGCGCGCCATTCGGAAGTTCCTAAGTGGCTTCCGCAAATGCAAGGCGGCATGCGCGGCGAAATGGGATACGGCGGTATCGACGGTTATGAGGGCATGCTGGACGAAAACGGCGAGGTCCAAGCGCCTGTCATGCCCGATTTCGACGCCGACTCGAACTTCTTTCCCGGCTTTGGCGCCGGGCAAGGCGGGATGGGCGAAGGCGGAATGATGGGGGGGATGATGGGCGGAATGGCCAACTATCCCGGTATGGAGGGCTATGGCCGTCGAGGCGGCGAAAATGCAAGACGCGGCGGTCGAAACGCCGGGCGTCGCGGAATGGGAGGTCGCATGGGCGGTCGCGGCGGAATGTATGGCGAAGCCGGGGGCATGGGCGGCGGCGCCGGCTACTCGAAAGAGAAAATGTTCCGCTTTTACGACACCACCGTCAAAGGAAATACCGAGTACCAATACCAAGTCAACCTTTGGTTAGAAGACCCCAACAATCCAGCAGTGCCTTTGGGAGCTAACCAGAACCGCGGCGGCGGGCGAGGCTCGAACATGGCGCCCCCTTCAATGACGTTGAGTCCGGAGACGATTGCGAGAATTGCCCAGAAAAAACAAGAAGCAGGCAATGATCCAGTGAAGTTGAGCAAAGCGTCTCGCTTGGAAACGGACTATTCGCAACCTAGCCCCGTGGTGAAAACGACGATCGAGTCGACCGTGATCGCCGGCGGCGTCAAAGCGGGCCGCGAGCAACGCTCGGCCGATGATCGCCTTTTGAACGCACGCGATCCGCAAGCGACCGTGCTTGGAGTCGCTTGGGATGAAGCTGAAGGAACTTTGTCGGCGATGAAGATGGGCGTTGAGCGAGGCGATTCGGTCAACCTCGTCGAGGACATGTGGACCTTGAATCCCGGCACTTTAATGTTTGACAAAAAAGAAGACTATGAACTGAAAACCAATGCGGTCGTGCTTGATATTCGTGGAGGCGAAACGTTGCCTGGACGCTATCGAGATCCGGCCGAAAATGAAGCGTTGATGAGCCCCGGCGAAATATTGGTGATGGATTCGCGGGGAAACATATCGATTCATAAAGAGTTGAAAGATCGTACCGATTTCACCCTGTTTGATTTCACGCCGCCTGAGGTGAAGAAAAAGCCGGGCGGCGACTCAGACGAGCTCTACGGCGATTCGCCCGAAATGGAAGGGCGAAGACGTCGTCGAGGACGAAATTAGCCAGCTTTGGCATACGGCGTAGAGTTAACGCCGTCACCGCAAATGCGATTCGGAGCGTCGTCCGTGTGGGCGGCGCTCTTTTTTTGGCCTCACCAAATTAGCAAGCGGCGACCTTATTCGAGATGAAGCGGGTTGCCGTCGCTACGGGCTCCCAAATTGGTGAAGACCTCAAGATCAATGACGTACGGTAGAGAGCGAACGCCGCCGTCGAGCAACAACGCGTTAAAGCTGCCTGGGTGTGACGAGCCAAATCGTTGTTGGCCGTCTTCGCCGCGTAGATCGGGCAGCGGAGCCAGCGTCGTCGCCCGGACATTGGAAAAGGTTTTCGAGGTCCCTGAGCCATCCCAGCCGGCGGCGTAACCGAGTTTGTCGGGATAAATGACATCGCCGACGCTTTCGTTCGTCGCGTCTTCAGGTCGGACTTTTTTTTCGGCGACCAGCAGGGTGTTTGAGGTTCCGTCGGTCGCGTCGGCAAGCCGAAGTAGGTTCTTTTTGATTCCCGAAGCTGCGGTCGGAGGACAAACGTCGGCGCCTTCCCAAGTTCGCGACAGCATGCCGCTACCTTCCTCGTTCGAGGCGGCGTAGTCAATCAATCCCCGTTTGATAGAAGCGTAAGTAGGAGCTTGGGCTAACGTGCCGGCGGCGTTAAGTCGGCAATAGGCGTCGTTCGCAGGTCCACGAGCAAGCGGATGTCGGCGTGAGGGGCAGAAATAGCCGTGGATGACTGAAC
>JBITAD010000221.1:0-3549 GCA_044439945.1 Blastopirellula sp. JB062 | reverse complement strand
AGTCGCTCGTAGCGACGAGACGCTTTCCTCGATTTTAGGATCGTGCGTCGGCGTCGCGATTTACGATCCGACTCATCGCATCGCCGCATTAGCGCATGTCGTATTGCCGACTTCTAGCGGTCGCCCGGGTCTGCCGGGCCGGTTTGCCGATACGGCGATTCCGGAAATGCTGAAAGAGTTGCGAATCGCGGGAGCGAATCCGCAGCAATTGCGAGCCAAAATCGCCGGAGGCGCTTGCATGTTCGCAAACAGTCAAATCAATATCGGCGAGCGTAACGCCGAAGAAGTGCGTCGCCAGTTAAGTGCGAAACGTATTCCGCTAATTGCCGAGGACGTGGGGGGAACGAAAGGACGCAAGGTCCATTTTTCGCCGCAGTCGTCTCAGTTAGAAGTTATCACCATGGGCGTCAATTCAACGGTCATCTAACGAAGCGAAATTCTGGGCTTAGGATTAGATATTATGTCGAAGCGATTATTGGTAACCGATGACGCGATGATTATTCGCGAGATGATCAAAGAAACGGCCGTCGCCGCTGGGTGGGAGGTCGTCGGCGAAGCCGACAACGGCAGAACGGCGGTCGAACAATTCCGCAAACTGCGTCCCGATGCGATGACGCTTGATATCGTCATGCCGGAGTATGACGGCATTTATGCGCTAGAAAACATTCGGGCTGAATTTCCCGAAGCGCGGATTTTGATGGTTAGCGCCATCGATCAAACTGGCGTGTTGAAAGATGCGCTGCGCAAGGGAGCTACCGATTTCGTCATCAAGCCATCTAGCCGTTGTACCGAACAAAACGGCATGATGCCGGCGGTGCAGGCTTTTTTGCTACGATGCGAAAAAGATCAGGGGCTCCCCTGCTCGATCGAGCGACCATGTCATTGCGTCGAATGCCGCGACGTTCGTCGGGTGGTCGAGCAATGGAACGACGTGAGCGCGATGTCTGGCGCGTAAGGGACGCTTAGGCTGGGGGAGCCATAATTTTTTCAAGCTCTTCGCGAATCGAGCTTTCGATTCGTCCTTTGAAGAGCATCGCGGCGAACGGCAGCGCTCCTTGGACGACCACCAAGTCTTCCTTCACCTCCATCGTACCGGAGATATCGACGCCCATCGTGCGAAATGAAAAATGCATGACGTTGTCTTCCCACGTCTGCTGCATATCTTTCACTTGGCCTTCAAACCGGCCTCGCATTTTTTCGAGCACTTGCTGCACTCGCTCAATGGCCGCTTGTTGTCCGAGGGGGTGGGGCACTTCGACGTGAAAACCTGGCATGCGATATCTCCTCGCCGACAAGGCGAAGGTGAAATGGAGGATGTTGCGAGATCGCGTTAGCCGAGCGTCGGAACGGAACGCTAGACCGAAAAATAACGCGTCGCTTCTGTATCGTCGAAGGTACGGCGATCGCTCGGATGCCACAAGGGGAGCCCTTTTTCTAATCGGGCCGCCAAGATGTCTAATTTCTCAGAAGTGCCAGGCAAAGCGTCGGTCGAATCGAATGATGACGATTGCATTTCGGTGGGCTCATAGTCCCAGATGCCCATCTTGATCGCTTCAAGTACGGAACTTGGCACGATAGCGCCTCCTTCGAATTGAGAGTAGCTGGAAAAGGCTGGCATTGGCTACGCCATGCGGCGCGGCGTGGAGCGAATGACAGGATCGATCCGATGCGACTCGACAAACGCCGCACAATCGAAACGGACAGTATCAAGCGGCGAATATCAAAAGTCAAGCAAATCGCGACTTCGCCGCATCGAGCGGCGAAACGCTTCGGAAGGATTCAAGCGTGGTTTTGAAGCGGCGCACAAGTTGACGATCGATTGCGCTAGTCCGTAAACCGGCGCAGACCGCGCCGCGAACCGCTGCGATATCGGCGCCTGACGAAATTACGCCTGGTATTCGCCCTATCGATAGCGATCCCCCGCAGGCGGCCGCAGCTCCGGCAGCGCGTATTTGGCGAATGGCGACTGCAAGACGATCTTCGGAAAAATAGTCGAAGAGCGTTCTCCCGGCTTTCTCAAAGGTGTCAATTAAGATCGCTGAGGCCGAAATGTGCTGACTCCAGCGTATTACGTCGGCAAGCGGAGGAGAACCGGCCGCCGCTTCATCCGCATAATAAACCGCAGCCCGAGCGCAGGAAGCGGGAAGTTCTTCGTAAGCGGCGGAGGCTCGCGACATCCAATCAGGGTCGTCGGCAAGGTTTGCAAGTCCGTATTTTACCATGGCAACTCCGGCCAAATGATGGGAACCGTGCGGTTGGGTGCGATCGCAAACTTCTCCCAGGGCGACGCTTACCGGCGCGCGGTCGCCTACGGCGGCCAAGACTTCTGGCCAGATCTTCGGCTCGGCGGCGCCCAACGAGCCGAAGAGAGGTTCTTTGACGTCAATCCAATCGGCGCCTCCGGCAAGCGCCTCAATCGCTTCGGAGGCTGAACGGACCGAGACGAGCAATTGCGTCATTTTGCAATTCCAGTTCAGGAGATAGATTTTTTCGCTTCCAGCAGCCAGCGATTCAGTTCAAGTATTTTCGCTTCCGCGATCGGTTCGCACCAGGTTCCGTCGATGACCACGTATCCGTCGCACCAGCGGCCATATTCGGCTGGCACGTCGCGTTGTTTCCATGGATGGGCCCGCTCGGCCAAACGAACGACGACGGCGACCGATTCTCGTAGCGGGGCGTGCGGCGTTTCATATTTTGCGACCCCGATAAAAAAACATTCGATCGCATCAAGAGGAACGAAATAAGCCGGCGCATCAGGAAACCGTAACACGAGTTGATGCTGTTCATACAAGATCCGCGAAGGTTGCCGCATTCGAATTGCCGCAATGGCCGCGACGACGGCGGCACCCGTCATGCCCCAAGCGAACCCCCATGCGATCGGTCCCGACATTAAGAAGGCTATGCCGCCGCAAGCGAAGAATACAGCAGAAAATAACGCCGCAGCATAGGCGGGGCGCTGATTGGCCGAAAGCCACACGGGTGGAGGAGTTGGGCTATTCATGATGGCAGGAAAGTGGCGATGTGCGCGATTATCGCGACTTTGCGCTGACGCAAGCGTCTCCATCATAAAGGGGATACGACGGTTCGCCAATCGAATGAAGGGGCGCGAATGCCGCCTTGGCGAGTTTTTGGTCGCGTGGTAGCTTGTTTGTCGTTGATCGTGACCTACGTTTGCCTAAATTCGTGCGATTTCGTTTTTTCTATTGTTGAACGAAAATCGATCGCACTTCCCACCGCAAACCGTGCCAATCGTTCGCTTGGATCGGCATGTCCGAAACTTTCGGAAGTAAGAGTCATGTCAGACGCATCCTTCAATCCTGACCACAGCGAATCGGCTTTCTCTGGAACCGCTATGTCTCACGACCACCACCCCGAAGGCGGTTCGGATCGTCCCGTATTGCTTTCGATCGGCGCAATTATCCTCGTTTTCGTTCTCGCGACGATCGCCGGCTTGACCCAACCGTCGGCGGCGCACGTCGCTGATGAAGCGGCGCATGCCGAAACGGTAGCCGATGCAGAGCATCACGCAACGGCGCACGCCCATGCCGA
>JBITAD010000220.1:0-3550 GCA_044439945.1 Blastopirellula sp. JB062 | reverse complement strand
GGAGCAAATGCCGACGCCTTCTTCGTGGTTTATCCGTAACCGTTTCGCCGGATCGACGGCGGCGTATGCCGCACGATTGATCTAGCCGGCGTATTCGGCGCCGAAAAATTCTTTCGAGTCGCTAGGGGTCGGCTTAATCGTACGTGCGCCTTCTTTCCAGTTGGCAGGGCAAACTTCGCCGTTCGCTTCGTGGAATTGCAAGGCTTTCACCATTCGCAACGCTTCGTCGACGCTACGCCCCAGCGGCAGATCATTCACCACTTGGTGGCGAACGACGCCGTTACCGTCGATCAAAAATAGACCGCGCAATGCGACGCCGCCTGGCAGCAGCACGTCGTACTTGGCGGCGATGCTCTTATCAAGATCCGCCAAAATCGGATATTGGATGTCGCCGATCCCCCCTTCGCCGCGCGGCGTGTTGCGCCAAGCCAAGTGGGAGAAGTGGCTGTCGATCGAGCAACCCAATACCTGAACGCCCAACGCTTTGAAATCTTCGATTCGATCCGAGAAAGCGATGATCTCGGTCGGGCAAACGAAAGTGAAATCGAGCGGATAGAAGAACAACAAGACGTACTTGCCTTTGTAGTCCGACAGGCTGACTTCTTTGAATTCGCCCGTTTCGGTCACCGCCGTGGCAGTAAAATCAGGGGCTTCCTTCGTAACCAACACGCTCATGGGTCTTATCTCCGCTTCCGATACTTTTGCTTTTCGCAGAACCTTGTACGCTACGTCGCATCTGGCCGCTTTCGCCAGAATCTATCCCTTATCATGACGCGTAGCCGCCCAGTCCGACAAGTGCCGAAAGCGTAATGCCTGCGATAACTTTTTGTTATGGCAAAACGCCGCACGCACCGGTGAGGCGCCGTAGATGACGTTCCGAACGGAATTAGCTAAATAATTCGGCGATCGGAGCCCCGCCGTCTGAAATCGGCACCGGACGATCGCCCGCATAGAGCTCTTCGTGCGGGTTAATGCCGAGAGTTTGGAAAATTGTCGCAAACAAGTCAGGGACCGATACGGGACGCTCAATCGGTTTCATCGCAAGATGATCGGTCACTCCGATCGCTTTGCCGGTTTGCAATCCTCCGCCAGCTAACACGACGGTAAAAGCGGCGCCATGATGACCGCGCCCTCCGCCGCCGTCAAATTGCGCGGGACGTCCAAACTCGGATGAGATGACGATTAACGTTTTATCAAGCAGTTTCTTCTCTTCGAGATCGGTCACAAGCGTCGCGATCGCACCATCCAATTCTTGAATTAAGAGATGCTGATTTAGCTGGCCTTCGTTGTGGGTGTCCCAACCGGTGCCGTTGACGAAATTCAAGTTATGCGATACCTCAATAAATCGCACGCCTCGTTCGACCAATCGTCGCGAGAGCAAGCAGCGTTGGCCAAATTCGCCGCCATATTTATTTCGCAAGTCATCCGGCTCTTTCGCGAGATCAAACGCTTTCATGAACTCGGGACCGGAAAGTCGCAGCGCCGCCTGTCCTGCTTCGGCATAGTCGGCGATCAGGCGTTTTTCTTCCGTTTTGGTCAGATATCTATCGCGCAGTTTGGCCAAGACTCCTTCGCGCCGGGCGGCTCGCTCCTCGGAAATATGCGGCATGCGCGCCAATCCGTTCGGGCCTTGGGCAGTGTCGGTCAAATAGACGTAACCGGCGCTGGCGCCTAAGAAGCCGGGGCCGCGAGTCACATTGGGATACCCGATTAGCATGTAAGGAGGCGCGATGTCGCTGGCGGCGCCTCGCTGATAGGCGATTGCAGAACCAATTGACGGATAGACGATAGTGCCGGATAAATCGCGGCCCGTATGCATTCGATTGGTCGCCGCGGCATGTTCGTCGATTACGTCGTGATGCACGGTACGGATTGGGTTAAACCGCTCCATCAGAGGCGCACAACGCTTCAAGTGTTCGCAAACTTGCAAGCCTGGCACGGCCGTATCGATCGCATCGTAGTAGCTGCCGGGCTTTTTCGTCTTGGCGTCTCCTTTCGCCTTCGGATCCCAAGTATCAATCTGCGCGGCTCCGCCCCCTAGCCAGACCATGATGCAATGTTCCGCTTTTCCCATTGGCACGGCGGGACTCTTGGCGTTTTCTTCCGCCAACAACGGAACGCCGCCTGACATGGCGAGAGCGCTTGCCGTCGCCGCCGACTGCTTAAGAAAAGTACGACGATCAGTATTGCAATGGAGCATGCGAAATTGTCCTTAGTGCTGGACGAATAAAAGCCAATAAGTACGCGAACGCAACTAGGGAACAAAGACGAATTCCGGCGTATTCATCAGGGCCCACAGCGCGTCTTCCATCCGGGTGCGCCATTCGGGCTTCAATCGTCGCGTCGGCAAGTCGCCTTGCCGCACAACCTCTTCAAGTTCGACCACGATTTCGTTAGCTCGCGGGTCGAGGTGATTGGTCCACGAGACCAAGCCGCGCGGCAAAGGAGGCCGCTGAACGACCGGGGCGTCGACACGCCGACTATCGAAGCCGGGCGAAAGCAATTCCCCAAACAGGGCCAGTTCTTCCGAGTCAGGCTCTCGCGTCAGCACGCGCAAATAGAGTCGGCGCACTAACTCCTCTAGTTCGATCTCTTCCAAAGCGATTGCGGTAAAGACGCTGTCGTCGCTCAAACGCGTAAAACGCTCTCCCAATTCGCCATTGGCGAGAATCGCCGGTTGCAGCACGTTGGGCTCTACGTCTCGCTGCGCAATCGGATTTTGACGCGCTCCGGTCCAACCGAAGGACTGCATCGTAGCGATAAAGGGGGCGGCGAACGGCAACGCCAAGCTGGGACGATCTCGCTCGTTCGATAAAGAAACGAATTCCCAGGCACGGCTCGGCACACCAAAATCAATGGAATTGCTCGCGGGGCGCGACCCATCAAGATCGATATTCAGATTTCCCACGTCAAGCCGCTTTTCGCACGCGAGAAATAGGGAATCGACAATCTGCTCGGCCGTCATCCGACGCGGCGCCGGGCCGGCGAAGTTAAATCCAAACGGCGACGGTTCGACAGCGGCACGTTGATAAGCGTGCGATGATACGATCTGCCGCGTTAAATGTTTTAAGTCGTAGCCGTGCGCGACGAAATCGCGCGCCAAGTAGGCCAGCAATTCAGGGTGCGACGGGTCAGCGTTCTCCCAGTCGTCGACCATTTCGACAAAGCCGCTGCCCATCAGGCGCTGCCAAACCCGATTGACCATGACTTGCGCGAATCGCTCGTTCTCGGGCGCGGTGATCAACAGCGCCAATCGCTCGCGCGTGTCGTCGGCGTTATGCAAGTACGACTCGTCCGGTTCGCCGAGCAGCTGCTCAAACGCCCAATGCGGCGTTATCTTTTCGCCCGGCTTTAAAATCGATTTGACCAGTCCTTCGCGACCGCCGCCAGGAACCGTGCTCGACTTGGGAACGGCTAATTGATCGCGGGCCAGCATCGCCCCCATGCCGAACAAATCTGCTTGAGCGATATCGTGATAAGGCGCGTCATGGCAACGCGCGCACTTCATTTGCACGCCTAAAAATGCTTGTCCCAACACGAACGCTTTGAC
>JBITAD010000219.1:0-3560 GCA_044439945.1 Blastopirellula sp. JB062 | reverse complement strand
CAATACGTCGCTTCCGAAGATACGCTGCAAGCGATCGTATTTTGGATGTTCGGAAGTTTGCAAGGCGCAACTTGGCCCAAGCTTGCGATTCTGGCCGTCGTGCTCTTCGTATCGATCCCAGCGCTACTGTCTCAAGCGTGGCAATTGACGGCGCTGCGTCTGGGCGAAGAACATGCCCAAAGTCTCGGCGTGCCTGTCAAACGGTTACGTTTGACGACGCTCGGCATCGTTTCGATTTTGACCGCAACGGCAGTCTGCTTTAGCGGCGCCCTTGGCTTTATCGGCATCGTCGCCCCTCATCTCGCTCGCATGTCGGTGGGCGAAGATCAGCGTTATTTTCTGCCGATGTCGGCGATACTAGGGGCGGTTTTATTGTCGGCCGCGTCGACAGCCAGCAAAACGTTGGCCATGGGGGCCGTCCTTCCGCTGGGAATCGTAACCGCTTTCATCGGCGTCCCATTTTTCTTTATGATCGTCATCACTCAAAAAAGGTCGTACTGGTGATCTTAGAATCGCGATCGCTTCAATTCCGGTACGGTCGGCGTCTGGTGCTGGAAGATGTCACCCTTTCGCTCCAACCGGGCGTAACGGCGATCATCGGCCCCAATGCGACCGGCAAAACGACGCTGATGAAATGCTTAGCGGGGATACGACGCGGCGCCGGCGAAATCAAGTTAGACGGTCGCAACATCGACCAGCTCCCCTCCGCATTACTAGCCAAACAGGTCTGCTACCTGCCGCAAGAATTCGTCTCGAAGGCGGCCATCAGCGTCTTCGAGGCGGTTCTATTAGGACGCATCAGCCAGCTCGGGCTGTTTGTCGGCGACGAGGATATCGCAGCGGTCGAGCAACTGTTGACCGATCTCGAGATCCGCCATTTGACGCAACGCCCCCTCGGCGAGCTTAGCGGCGGCCAAATGCAGCTTGTTGCGATCGCTCAGGCGTTGGCTCGCGAGCCTGCCGTCTTGCTGCTGGACGAGCCGACGTCGAATCTTGATATTCGTCGACAATTTGACGTTTGCGAGCAAGTCCGATCCATTACCCAACAACGCCGGATGACGACCGCGATTTCGATTCACGACTTGAATCTAGCGGCCCGCTTCGCTGACCATATCTGCGTGTTGAATCAAGGAAGACTTCATAGCCAGGGAACCCCGCAGGAAGTCTTCACCGCGCGCATGATTCAAACCGTCTACCGCGTACGCGCCAAAATCGCAACCGCCCCGTCAGGCGCAATCAGCGTGACGGTTACCGATAAGCATCCCGAATAAGCGAGGTCCGGCGGCGATATTACGGTCGGTCGATGACGATCTCGATTTCTCGGTCTCCAGAGACTTCAATCGTGATGCCGGAGGTTTCGTAAGAGCGATATTTCGCTGCGACCAGCGATTTGCCGAAGCCGCCCGACTTGCCGCTTGCGGCATAGGCGTCGATCGACGCTTGATAAACCCCGTCGGGCACGCCGCCGTCGATCCGTCCTAAGTCAACGGTTCCATCTTCTTGGACATAACCGAAGGTCTCGAATTCGTCGCTAATAATACGCACCTGACCGGTCGTCAGGGGCGTTCCATCCTGAAATTTCACCGTGGCGATGACCTCGCTTCCGCCGTTTCCCGAACAACCGGCAAGCAACGCGATCAAACAAAACAAGCTTATTCCTGATAATGACTTCACGTCTTCTATCCTTCCGCTTTATGACAGGCCTATGACGATGCGACCCAAAGTACGAACGTCATGGGGAATGCATGTCGCCATGACGTTCGACCGACGATTGGTCCGCGGTTTGATGATTACAGACTTGAAATCACCGTACCGTCGCTTCGATGGCCATACTGGCGACGAATTAGTTCAGGCGTGTTATGAGACAACGAAGTCACCGAACCGTCTCCCAACAGGAACTGAACGACGCCAGGATGATAACTGCCAAAACCGACTTGCGTGTTCGGCGCGGTCGCCATCATATTGTCAGGCGTCGTGTCGTTCGGGCCGCGGCCGAATCGTTGGCGAATATTGCGGGAGAGGAAAAACTCGCGCCAATTGCCGGCGTCAAACATGAATGACCCGTCCGTGCCGTCGCCGCCGCAGCACACTTTGACTTCATTTCCGCGCAGATGCTTCTCGCCGATGATCGCAGTATTGCTTAAACCGTCGGTAATCGCGGCGAACGAAAGTTGCGGTTTGGCTTGCGTAAAACGAATATCGCCCGGCAACGATTCGTCGACGCGCGCCACCGTCAGTGCGCCTTTTTGGGCACGAAGATGGTTCGGATCCGAGCCGATAAAGTGATTCCACCAACCATCCTCGTTGTCCGTTTCATAAACATCGCGATACAGAAAAACGGCCGCATAGTCCGTAAGAGGACCGCGTCCGGGGTTGCTCGAATCATCGAGCATTTGCGTACCGGAACGCTTTGAGGGGCAAAGCATATAAGAAATGCTGGAAAGCCCCTCCTTTTCCGTCGCATTGAGACGATCCCAGTTCGTCAGGCTCATGTTGTTCAAGTTGGTATTGCCGTCGGCGTTTCCGCCGTGAAGCATCTCGTACGTGTTGTTTTGCTCCATCTGCGGCATCAGATAAATCCAATAACTCTGATGGTCGACATGCGACAACAGCGGCGGAATTTTGCCGAACGTATCGTGCCAATTGTGAATGCCGAGCCCCATTTGTTTCAGATTGTTCGTGCATTGCATGCGCCGGGCCGCCTCGCGGGCCTGTTGCACCGCCGGCAACAATAAAGCGATCAAGACTCCAATAATCGCAATCACGACCAACAACTCAACTAACGTGAAACCACGTCGAAAGGAAGAAACTCGAGACATGGAGGACTACCTCTAATGCATGAATAGGTAAGGACGGAACTTCGCGATCAATGCGCACCGTCGTAAAGATTGAAAACGCCCCAGCGCTAATAGATGCAAAAAGTATGAGAACAGAGACCCATTAAGTCAACCGAACGAAGCGAACGATAGTATCCGCCGAAACCGCAATAAATAAGCGATCGCCTATACGTCAAAATTGCCAATTCCTACTAAAGGGGAGGATTTGCAATCTACCAATAGCACCTCTGAGATCTATTGCAGGTAACGCCTATTTTCTCCCCTAGCCCAACGTCATCTGCGCGAAAAAAGCAATTCGCAGCGATCAAAAAAACGTGGCCAAACGCCAAAAATTAATTCTAAAAATGACGACGTGAAACGCATGCCGCGATGGTCACTTCGCGTTGGTATTGCTGAATGCCAATAAAGGAATTCAGCATCCCAGTGATCGTTATTCATTCGATCGGTCAGAAGCATGACGTCCGTTCTTTGTCGTCTTCGCGATTGAAGATCTCGGCGGGGCGCAAAAGTCTTAAAGATGCCCCAATCGACTCATGAACGGCGACCCGGTTGAGCGCCGCTGAAGCGAATCTCTTGTGACAGGCAACCAGCGCTTCAACGCAATTACGAAGCATGACTTGTGAAAGCTATGCTCGTACGATTTCGCATGTTGCTCTGCAATCAATTCAAGGTTGGGCTCACGTCGCCGGACAGATACCGCCCCACAATTACCCTCCTGCAGCC
>JBITAD010000218.1:0-3562 GCA_044439945.1 Blastopirellula sp. JB062 | reverse complement strand
CCATCGGCCTAAGTTTCTGCTTAAACGGAGTCGTGATGCTAGCTGGCGTCATCTTGGGGGCGATCGGTCTGTTTATGCCGGGCTCTGGCAAGGTTTGGGCGATTGTCGGAATTGTGCTTAATAGTCTTCCCTTATTGTTATGCGCCGCATTGATGATTTTGGGGACGTTGTTGGGGGCTTGAGCATTTTGGTCTTCACGCGGGCACGCCTTTCGGGGTAAAAACGAAGAGATTTCGCGGGTTAGGACGATTTTCGCGATTTTCTCGCCTCGACTTCGTCGATATATCGGGGAAGTGAACACGTTTCGGCATTTAGGTTAGCAAGGATTCGCTAGCAATCGCCTACGTGAAGGCAAAACAACTTCCGTCAGCAAAAGGATTTGCTGTGACAGAGATTCACCCGACCGCGGTCATATCGCCGCAAGCGCGCAGTGGCGCGGACGTTCAGATCGGACCATTTTGCGTCATTGAAGCCGGGGTAGAGGTCGGAGATCGCTGTCGCCTAGAGTCTTTCGTGACGATCAAATCAGGTTCGACCGTCGGTTGCGACAACCACATCTGCGATCATGCCGTGTTGGGTGGAGCCGCCCAGCATATCCGCGCTCCCGAGCATTCCGGATCTTTAGTCGTGGGAGACCGAAATCAAATTCGCGAGTTCGTCACGATACATCGAGCGCTACATGCCGGCGAGCGAACCATCGTCGGCGATGATTGCCTGCTAATGGTTCAAGCGCATGTCGGTCACGATAGCGTGATCGGCAACAACGTCATCATTACCAACAACGTGCTGGTCGCAGGGCATGTCTTGATTGAAGATCGCGCCTATGTCTCTGGCGCCGTCGCGATCCACCAATTTTGTCGGGTCGGCCGGTACGCGATGGTCGGCGGTCAGGCACATGTCGTGCAAGACGTGCCGCCGTATGTGACGGTCGACGGGTGCTCAAGCTTGGTCGTCGGGCTGAATCTGGTCGGGCTCAAGCGGAATGGTTTCGATTCCGATGCGATTCGCGAATTGAAAAAAGCCTATCGAATCCTTTATCGATCTAACTTGACTAACGGCGAGTCGCTAGAGCGGATACGCATGGAGTTCGCCGGCAGCGCTGCGGAGCATTTTCATACGTTTTTGGCGCCCAGCAAGCGAGGCTTCATTCAAGCTCGCAGCCGCGGCAGTCAACGCCCGATCAACGATCCGGTTAAGCTACGCGTTCTGCCGGGCGAGCAACGCGAGAACGAGAACGTTCGCCAGGCGGGTTAAGCGTCGTCTCGAGGGGCTCCGCTATTTCGTCAAAAAGTAAAAACGCTGGCCAGGCGATGGGCCAGCGTTTTTACGCTTCTTGCCGCTAGAAAAAAAACGAAGCCGCAAGCATATCGCCTGCGGCTTCGTCGGATTTCGCGATAAAAGGCACAACGCCCAACGGGCGGATTACTTCTTTTTCTTGCCGCCGTTGCGAATCGCCGCTTGAGCCGCCGCCAAACGGGCGATCGGTACGCGGAACGGCGAGCAGCTGACGTAGTCGAGTCCGACCCGGTGGCAGAAGTCGATCGACGCCGGATCGCCGCCATGTTCGCCGCAGATGCCGACCTTCAATTTTTTGCTGGTCGAGCGGCCTTTGGTGACGCCCATTTCGACCAACTGGCCGACGCCGGAAGCGTCGAGCGACTGGAACGGGTCGACCGGCAGCAACTCCTTCTGCAGGTAATCAGGCAGGAAGGTGTTGATGTCGTCGCGGCTGTAGCCGAACGTCATTTGCGTCAAGTCGTTGGTGCCGAAGCTGAAGAACTCGGCATGCTCGGCGACCTCGTCGGCGGTCAGCGCGGCGCGAGGAATCTCGATCATCGTACCAATTAGAATGTCCAACTCGCCGTTGTATTTGGATTCGGCTTTGACCTTCTCGATGGTTTCTTCCGCTTTGGCCCGCAGCAATTTCAACTCGGCGGCGGTGCCGACGAGGGGAATCATGATTTCGGGCTGAGCGTTGATCCGCTTCTTCTTGCATTCGATGGCCGCCTCGACGATCGCGGTGACCTGCATCTCGAGGATTTCTGGATAGGTGATGCTCAAGCGGCAACCGCGATGGCCGAGCATCGGATTCGATTCGTGCAACTGAGCGACTCGCGAACGCACTTTTTCGGCCGTTACGCCGATTTCTTTGGCGATTTCGGACTGAGCCTTCGAGTCGTGCGGCAAAAATTCGTGCAACGGCGGATCGAGCAAACGAACCGTAACCGGCAAGTTTTTCATCGCCGTGAAGATGCCGACGAAATCTTTGCGTTGGAACGGCAGCAATTTGCTGAGCGCTTCACGACGAACTTCTTCTTCCTCGGCGAGAATCATCTCTCGCATCAGGCCGATCCGCTCGTCTTCGAAGAACATGTGCTCGGTACGGCAAAGGCCGATTCCCTCGGCGCCAAAGTCGCGAGCTCGCTTCGAGTCGGCCGGGGTATCGGCGTTGGTGCGAATGCCGAGCGTTCGATATTCGTCCGCCCATTTCATGACTTTCGAGAAATCGCCCGACAGTTTCGGTTCGCTGGTCGCGACTTCGCCAAGCATGACTTCGCCGGTCGAACCATCCAGCGAGAGGATGTCTTTGGGGCCGTAAGTCTTGCCGTTGACTTTGATTTTTTTGGCTTTGGCGTCAATCGAGATCTCGCCGGCGCCGGCGACGCAGCAACGTCCCCAACCGCGGGCGACGACCGCCGCATGGCTGGTCATGCCGCCGGTGCTGGTCAGAATGCCGGCGGCGCTGTGCATGCCGTCGATGTCTTCCGGGCTCGTTTCTTTACGAACCAGCAAAACTTTTTCGCCGGCGTGAGTTCGCTCAACCGCTTCTTCAGCCGAGAAAGCCAAAGCTCCGACGGCGGCGCCCGGCGAAGCGGGCAAACCGCGAGTCAAAACGTCGGCCGCCGATTTGGCGGCTGCGTCGAAGCTGGGCAGCAGCAACTGGGTGAGGTCGTTCGCCGGGATCCGCTCTAAGGCGGTCGCTTCGTCGATCAGGCCTTCTTTCACCATGTCGCAAGCGATCTTTACCGCAGCGGCGCCGGTTCGCTTGCCGTTACGCGTTTGCAGCATGAACAGTTCGCCGCGTTCGATCGTGAACTCGATATCTTGCACGTCTTTGTAGTGCGTTTCGAGGGTGTCTTTGATCTCAAGCAGTTGCTTGTAGACGGCGCGATTCCACTTCGACATTTCCGAAACCGGCTGCGGAGTGCGAATGCCGGCCACGACGTCTTCGCCTTGGGCGTTGATCAAAAATTCGCCATAGAATTTGTTGGCGCCGTTCGACGGATTGCGGGTAAACGCGACCCCGGTGCCGGAATCGTCGCCCATGTTGCCGTAGACCATCGACTGCACGTTGACGGCGGTGCCGAGCAAGCCGCGGATGTTTTCGACTTCGCGATAGCGGACGGCACGCGACGTGTTCCAGCTTTTAAAGACCGCTTCGACCGACAATTCGAGTTGTTTGAGCGGATCTTGCGGGAAATCTTCGCCAGTCGCTTTTTTGTAGACCGCTTTGTACGCTTCGCACAATTCGATCATGCCTTGAGCGGGCACGTCGGTATCT
>JBITAD010000217.1:0-3564 GCA_044439945.1 Blastopirellula sp. JB062 | reverse complement strand
AACCAGCCGACTTGACCTGATCAATCCGGACAGCAACTACAATCAACTCTGGCTCGAGTATCTCGAACAGTTTGGCGCCGACGACGACGTGGTGGTGGTGGTCGAAGGAAACGCCAAAGAGTACGTCTCTCCCGTTCTTGAAGAACTGTACAGCCGTCTGTCGGCGAATCGCGAATCCTTTTACGCCGTACTGCACGAGCGCGGCTTAGCCAACGTTCGGGCCAAAGGGCTCCATTACGTGCCGCCGGACGAGTTGGCCGAAATGGAAGGCGAACTCGCCGCGTTACAGCCGGTACTCGGCGGAGAGTGGGACGCCATCGCCTTTGATCGTCTGCTTTGGGGCGCAAATCAGCGGCTGTTGATCGATTCGCCGCAGCAACAACACGCGGCCGCCGCCGAGATGAACCGCCTTGCCGAAGGCTTATTGCACGCGCTGCGCGAGGATGAAGCGAAGACGTCGATCTGGGGCGAACCGCACGAGTCGCTTTCGGTGATGAGTCAATTAGACTCCGAATACTTCACCGCCAACGAAGGCCGCATGGGCTTCGTCTTGCTACGCTTGGTGAAAAACGAATCAAGCTTTTCGCAAGGCGGCGAAGCGATTCGACGATTGCGCAACATCATTCGCAACGTTCAAACTGGTCACCCCGAGGTGCAAATCGGCCTGACCGGCTTGCCGGTCATGGAAAATGACGAAATGGAGGGAAGTCAAAAAGACATGATTCTCTCCAGCGTCCTCAGTCTGATCGGGGTCGCAGTGCTGTTTATTGCCGGTTTCGGCGGCTTACGACATCCGCTGCTGGCCGTCGGCACGCTGATCGTCGGTTTAGCCTGGAGCTTTGGGTTCGTCACGCTCGCAATCGGACATCTCAATATCTTAAGCGTTTCGTTCGGCGTTATTTTGATCGGCTTAGGCATCGATTTCGGCGTCCATTACGTCGCCAAATATTTGCAATTACGAGAACGGATCGGTGAGAGCGACAAAGCGCTGATCGAAACTTCGCGCCGAGTCGGCCCTGGAATCGTGACCGGCGCCGCGACGACTTCGATTGCGTTTTTCACCGCCGCGCTGACCGAATTTACAGGCGTCGCCGAACTGGGCGTGATCGCCGGCGGCGGCATTCTCGTCTGCTTGATCGGCGCATTTACCTTGCTGCCGGCCATGATCGTGCTGGGCGATCGCAACCGCAATCGCTATCTAATGCCTCACCCGCTGCGAATCGACGGTTGGATCGCGCCGATGATGCAAGCGCCCCGCGCTACGTTGCTCGCCTCACTGGCGTTCTGCATCTTTCTCTCGACGGGGGCAACCAAACTATATTACGATCACAATCTGCTGAACCTTCAGGCCCAAGGTTTAGAGAGCGTCGAATGGGAAAAGAAACTGCTTGAAGAGACTGATCGTAGCGTCTGGTTCGCCCTTTCGATCGCCAACAGCCGCCAAGAGCTGATCGCCCGCAAAGGCGCGTTCGAAAAGCTCTCGCACGTCGATCATGTCGAAGAGATCGCTTCGCTTTTACCCCCCGACGACGCTCGACGTTCGGAACAAATACGACGCATTCGCGAGCGTCTGACCAACCTGCCCGAATATCCGCCGATGCTGCCGACCCCGCCGGCGCCGCAATTGGCGCAGGTTTTGGCGCAAGCGCAACAGTTGTTGCCTGGCGACGATGCGACGGCAATGCAAGCCAGACGGCGAATCGGCCAAGCCCGCGAACTGCTGCGGACGATGCCGCAGTCGCACTACGAATCGCTGATGCGTTCGTTTCAGCAACGCTCGGCTGGCGAGTTGTTGACTCGCATGCATTCGCTATACGCCGTATCCGACCCCGAAACTCCCGACGTCGATGACTTTCCGGAAGCGCTCGTCACGCGATTCGTCGGCAAAAACAATCAATACTTGCTCCGAATTTATCCTAACGGCGATATCTGGGACATGGAGTCGCTGGCAAAGTTCGTGCAAGAAGTGCAATCGGTCGATTCGCAAGTGACCGGGCAGCCGCTGCAAACTTTTTACGCGTCGCGACAGATGCAAAAAAGCTACGTCCATGCGGCGATCTATTCGCTGCTCGCCGTGCTCATCGTGCTGATCCTCGACTTCCGCAGTTTGCGACACTCGCTACTGGCGCTAACGCCGGTCGGATTGGGCGGCGCCATGCTGTTCGGCATTCAAGGCCTGGTCGACATCCCCTTAAATCCGGCCAATATGATCGTTTTGCCGCTGATCTTAGGAATCGGCATTGATGACGGCGTGCATGTGATTCATGACTACCGCTGTCAGCTAGGGCAGCGATATCGCATGTCGTCTTCGACGGCGGCGGCCGTCTTAATAACTTCGCTGACGACGATGATCGGTTTCGGCTCGTTAATGCTAGCCGACCATCAAGGGTTGCAAAGCCTGGGCCGGGTGCTGACCATCGGCGTAAGCTGTTGTTTGTTCACGTCGCTGATCGTCTTGCCTGCGTTTCTCTCTACCATGACGCAGTGGGGCGCAAAAGATTCGTCAAATCGCAAACCAAATATGGATGCGTCGCGTAAACGAAAACGCCCAAGCCCCTTCCCTGACCTGGGTAAAGAGACGCCGCGAGCCGACGCGATACGCAACAATCCAACCGCACAAGCCGACAAACGCCCCGATTCGATCGGAGAAAAAATGGACAAAACCGGCAGTAACGGCACAAAATCCGACATTATTGTCCCTATTCGCCGAACCTAACGCCTGGTTGCCCCGTAAGGCTGCAACGGTCCTTTCCCACAAGCGTAGGTCGCGGTAAAATTTGGGATTCGTGCCAATCGATCCGTAATCGCTAAGTCGTATTCGAAAGATAATAAAATGGCCAAGCCGCACCGCAAACTGAAAAAAGCCAATCATGGCGCCCGTCCCGCGAACGCCAAAGCTCGTAAAGCGAAGCGCCGTTCGATCAAGACCTAGTCTGCATCCGCCTGTTTGATCCCTTGGCGCAAACACGTCCGCCGAAGGGATTTTTACATTTCGCTGACTGCTTGCGGAGGAGTGTGGCGCCGTGCCGCGCGAAGACTACATCCTCGATCCCGCGACGATCGACTGCAACAACGTTATCGCCGACATCGAAGCGATACGCGAATTGAATCCGCAACGCTTCGAGATGGAGCAGTTGACGGCGATCGTCTACGAAGACGTCGAAAACGACATTTGCGTCGGTTACAAAGATCTGTCGGAAGACGAATTCTGGGTGCGCGGCCACATGCCCGGCATGCCGCTCATGCCGGGCGTATTGATGTGCGAAGCGGCGGCGCAAGTCAGCTCGTGGTACGTGACGCGCCATAATTTGATGGGCGACTATCAACTTGGCTTCGGCGGACTTGATCAAGTTAAATTTCGCGGCATCGTGCAACCCGGCAAACGACTGGTGATCGTGCTGCAAAAAACCAAAGGCCGCGCCGGCCGCATCATCGTCTGCCGCTTTCAGGGTTTCATCGACGAACGACTGGTTTGCGAGGGAGAGATTCGCGGCATTCCTCTTCCCAAAGATCTCTAGTCGATCCAGTCTCTTTCGTAGTTCGTCATGGGCCGCAAATCGCTTC
>JBITAD010000216.1:0-3571 GCA_044439945.1 Blastopirellula sp. JB062 | reverse complement strand
CTCGCGATGCGTTGGACCCTGAAAAAACGGTCTTTGAAGAAATCTCCGGCGGGCACGACACGCTGGTCATGGGCAATCGCACGGTCCACTCGCGCGGCTACGTGTCGCGGTTTAATTTTCGCGGTCCTGACCAGGAAAAGAAAGTGGGCGTTCTTTCCGGCGGCGAACGCAACCGAGTTCATTTGGCGGCGCTTTTGCGGCGCGGTTCAAACGTTTTGCTGTTGGACGAACCGACCAACGATCTTGACGTCGATACGCTACGCGCGTTGGAAGAAGCGATTATGAACTACGCCGGGTGCGTCGTCGTGGTCAGCCATGATCGTTGGTTCCTCGATCGCTTGGCGACCCATATTTTGGCGTTTGAAGGCGACGGTTACGTGCATTGGTGCGAAGGGAACTTCAGTACGTATGAAGCGCAGCGTCGCGAACGTCTGGGCATCAATCCGGATCAACCGCCGCGATTCAAGTACAAAAAGTTGCAGCACTAAACGAAACGCTTGGGCTTGCCGCAGCGTCTTGACCTTGCGGCGGCTATCCGTTACCAACAACAGCTAACCCTAGAGCCTGTTTCAAAACCTCATTTCGGCTTCGGTTTCCTGGTTTCAGCGATCAGCAGCACGAATCGGAAAAGATACGTTTGCTCCGGCCTGTCGGCATTTCGCCAAAATTAGAAAATCACGGGCGCTAAAACAGTTTTGAAACCGGCTCTAAGCAATTTTGATTCGTCTGTTTAACTAAGAGGTATTGAGCCGTGTCTATCATTCGCGTTGGTTCCAATCAGAAGTATTCCAACGGTTGGGAATCCGCGTTCGGCAAAGAGTCTGCGAAAAAAAGCGGCGCTTCCGCCGCGAAGAAAACGGCCAAGAAAAAGTCGGCCAAGTCGGCCGTCAAAAAGTCGGCGAAGAAAAAAAAGAAGTAGCCGTTTTATCGCTGCGAAACGGCGGAGCCGTTCGCTAAGCGAAGCACAAGATCCAACGAGAAACGGTCGTCGCAATTCCTTGCGACGACCGTATTTCATTTCTTGGGCGTAATCATGCGGTTGATAAGAGAATGGCCGCTAATCCCACGGCTCTCCCCCTTCGACGTCGTCAAAGTCGTCGCCAGCGTGCCAGCGTTCGAGCGCGGCGATGACCGAGTCTCGCTCTTCGCGGTTTGTCCATAGCGACTCGCCTTGTTCTAGCCGGACCTCGTACTGACCTTCGCACAAGCAATCTTCGGCGCCGCAAAAGTGCGGAACGTCGGCGATCCACAAGATGCGATAAAGCGGAACATGTTTGTCGTCGATCATGCAAAACAACGAAGACATTCTGATATCTCCTCAAGGCGTCTCAATCGCCGATTGTAAATTATAGTTTCGCGGGAATGGGGCGGCGCAGAATTATTCGGCCCCTAATTCCTTGGATCTGGCGGTCGCCGTCACCACGGCGTCATACGCAGCGGCGCGAAAACCGCCTGACTCCAACGCTTGCAAGCCCGCGATTGTGGTGCCGCCCGGGCTGGTGACGCGATCTTTAAGAATGCCGGGGTGGTCGCCTGTTTGAAGCACCATGCCGGCGGCGCCGCGAACTGTTTGAGCCGCTAGTTGCAAGGCCGCGTCGCGCGGCAGGCCGACGCGCACTCCCGCATCGGCTAACGCTTCGATCAGGATATAAACGTAGGCTGGGCCTGAACCCGATAACCCTGTAACCGCGTCCATCAGTTTTTCGTCGACTTGTCGTACGACGCCCACGGATCTGAGCAATTGTTCGACCGTCGCCGCATCTTCCGGGGTTGCGCCTTCTCCCAGGCAGAAAGCCGACGCGCTCTCGCCGATCAAGCATGGGGTGTTGGGCATGACCCGAATCACGCGCGTCGAGCCTGACCACTGGGTCAGTCGGGCAAGCGAGGTGCCGGCGGCGATCGAGATCAGCAAGACGTCGTCGCCGATGGCGCCGAGTCCGGCGAGCGCCGCTTGCATAAACTGCGGTTTGACTGCCAGCACAAGCATGTCGACTTCGCTCGCCAACTTCGCGGCGCTGTCGCTGGTATTTGCGCCAGGAATTAGTTCGCTAAAGCGAGCTCTTGCCGTCGGAGATGGATCGACGGCGACGATATCGGCCGGGTGAATCAGGTCGGCTTGCACGAAGCCGCTGGCGAGGGCTTGCGCCATCTGCCCTGCGCCTAAGAAACCGATTTTGCTCATTTTTCGCCGACTTTCTGCCTGATTTAGAACTTGGAGGAAACGCTCAATGCTAAAGAATTGCCCCCAAGCGGACAATGCGGTCGACGGCCCCGGCGATTGCTCTAGGCACGGAAAGCAGATTTTGACATAGTCTGCGCCGCAGGTCTGATCATGTTGCGGAAGGAGTGCGTTATGTTACGGAAATGGATGCGTTTGACCGTCTTGGGTCTGTTTCTGCTAGCGATGCCTGGGAGTATGGCCCATGCCGAATGGGGGTTTTATAACCCGTTTGCCAGCACGTCGGCGAAAAAGACGGCCAAAAAAGAGCCAAGTACTTTGTCGAAGATGAATGAAAGCACCCAGGAGTTCTTCAGCAAGACGGCTGACTTTTTGAATCCGTTTGACGACGACAAAGCGAAGCCGAAACGGAAGGTGATTCCGAGTTTGAAGAAGCCGAAAAAAGAGTCGGACAAATCGTGGTGGAGTTCGCTATTTGGGCCGTCCGAACCGGAGCCGCCTGAGACGGTTGACCAGTTTATGTCGCTGGAACGCCCGAGATTTTAATTGAAGAGCCGATTGCGGGGCGTCGGCTTGTGGGCGCCCTGCGGCGGTTTGTAAAAATAGCGGCTAAATCGAGACCGCTATTGCGCCAGCATCGGGCGCTTGCCGAGTCGCGAATAGGCTTTTTGCTGGTTGATAATCTTTTCTTCGCCCGGCACGATGCGGGAAATTTCTTCGGGAAACATGCCGTTCCCTTTTCCCAGCTTCCAGAGCCGAAGATCGACCAGCGGTTCTAGCTGATCGTTCCAGTAGCCTGGTTGAAGGTCGACCGACGTCACTTCGGCGTCCCAAGACATCCAATCGCGCGGGCCATATTCGTTAGCGCTAGTTTCAAAGGTGATCTCGCTGCGAGGCGCGACCGAATTGACGGAAACGACGGGCGATTGAATCCCTTGTTCGATATGGATCTGAGACAAGGGACGGTCGGTTGGAAATGGCGTAAAAACGAACTGCAAGTTCACCTGTGCGATATCGAGCGGGGTATCGTTGATCAGGCGGTATTTTACCCGCGTGCCGTCAGGAGTTTGGGTGAGAGATAAGGGGGAGACATGCAAATAGTCGATGGGGCGGTCAGCTCCTTCTCCCAGGCGAGTCTGCAGATAGAGAAAGGCGGGATTGTCTGAGAACTGGGGCGCAAGAAAAAGAAACAGCACAAGCAAGATCAGCAAGTACGCTAACAGCGAGCGTGGTGACGCTAAGCGTCGCCAGTCCGATTTGGGGGCGAATATCGAGTCGCTCATTGGCCGCTCTCCAATCAAAAAGAAAGTGTCGCTTTTTGATCGCTTCAGCGCTTATTATGCAAACGGGCGCTGACTTATCGAGCGGATTCTTCAAATCTTCTTGCGACAT
>JBITAD010000215.1:0-3574 GCA_044439945.1 Blastopirellula sp. JB062 | reverse complement strand
TCCAGACCTCAGCGCCTTTTTCATGCTCCGAGACGCCATGAAAGAACGATTTCATGGCGACGTCAGGATCGCAATCGTCGCATTTTTCCCATGCCAGCAACATCGGCCGGTGCACCTTAAAAGCGCCGCTTTCGAGCGGCGCGTAAGGGACGGCGACGATCAATTTTGATTCTGGCCACAGATAGGCGCGATGCTCTAGAATAATCGCGTCATGCGTAACTTCGTTGATCGTCACGCGGCCGTCGAACACGAAGACTCCGTCGTCGGCGTTCATCTCGTTCGTTTCTAGCCGTTCGACTCCGGCTTGCACGGCAATTTCCAAATCGTCATGCTCCATGCGTTCCATCTGTCGCTCTCCATCAGGAGTCGCGTAAGCGAGAATTGGAATCATCAAGTCTCCGTCAGAGACGCACCAAATAGCATGCGCGGCGAAAAAACCGCCGAGTTCCGCAGCAGCGATCATGGGTCATCTCCTTCTGCTCAGTCACAGGCGCCGGCGGCGAAGTTGACGCGAGCGCGTCCCCTTCGATTTGATCTTGCTCCTCAGTCGAACATACCCCAACAAACGGCTCGGTCAATCTGTTTTCCGAGTTACGTTACGTCGGTTCGACTCTAGGAGTGCGTGAAGGTCGAAGATGCGATCGGCTGATTCAATTGCACGTCGCGGAAATCAATCGTTAGGGTCTCGGACATTTCGAGCTTCGGCCACTGCAAGAGCTCGACCCCGTCGGCGATCGTATGAAACTGAATCCGGCGGGGGACCGCGTCGTCGCTTCCAAGGGCGACAAGCAACGCGCGAGGCATTTTGGGCGGCAGTTCGCTCCAGCCTGAAAAGGCGCCTGAGTCGATCTCGGCGGCGCTGTGCGGTAAGAGACGTTTTAGCGTTTCACGTTTTAAAATTGCTTTTAATACATAGACCTGCTCGTTTCCTAGTTTGCCGCCGCCGACTAACGTTAAGTCATAGTCTTGCTGCAGCTGCGCGAGCAATCCGGGAAGCCCTAATTCGGCCAATCGCATCTGGGGACTACGAAGCGGAGTTGGCGTTTTGGCTTCGTTCGTCGTCGTTTCGCGCGGGGTGGTGCAACGGGTCCACAAAATTCGCCCATTGCTGATCTGCAACAGACGAGAATCTTCGATCCCGTGCAGTTGCAGTTCCAACCGGCGTAATAACGCCCCCTTCTCAAGATAATATCCGGCGCCGGTCGCGGCCGGGGTTGCGGTCGAATATTCAACCCGGGTCACGATCGACGAGTAGCTTAAGACTCTTCGCAACGCATCGGCAAGCAGCTGGTCGGCGGTATGCGGGGCGAAACGCGCGCTAGCGTCGCTAGCGACGTCGGCCGCTTCGACCTGCGCCGGCCGAGAAAAAAGGGAAGCCGCAGGCATGTCGACCGCGCAATACAGCGTGATCGCCGCTAGCAAAAGGGCTGTCAGCAACAGTGTGAACTTGGGGCGATTGTCGCTCATATCAAGGTTTTGTCGGTTTTCCCAAAGATTCGCATCGTTCTGGGCCGAACATTAATGCCACGGAGACTTTCTTGCGCGGCTATTCGTGCGGGAAATGGGGATTGGCTGCTCGTTATGTCGAGCGGCGATTTTACGCTCTCTGGTAGGACGAGGTCCACGTCAATCGGCGACTGCCGAAGACGTTTGACAAAACAACTGAGTGAACCAAACCGAACGATAGCGAATCGCTGCAGCTCTTGTACTGCCCCAAGTCGGTTTCGAAATTGGCGGCAAGAGTAAAGTGAGGGGGAAAAACATGAGACAGACTTTCTGGAAGTGGACCATGTTGTCGCTGACGGCTGCGACGATTGGCTGTCATGCCGTGCATACGCCGCACAACTTGCCGCCGGCACAACAACTTCGTCACCCAGGTCCGGGCGTTGACGGTCCTGGCCCTGGAGTCTTGACGCCGCCGCCCGTTCAACCGGCCTCGGCCATGATGCCGATTGCCCCGAACATGGGGCTAGGCATGCCGGGACCGACGTCGACCAGCCAAATTTTGTTCGTCAAGCCGGGCGGCATGCAAGTGCAATGGGATGTCGGCGGGATCGGCTACTACGATTCGACGCCGCGCGTCGTGCCGTTTCCGGTTAACTTTCCGCAAGGCGGCATTTACCGCTTGAAGCTGACCAACATTCCGGGAGATCCCGGCGCCGAGCTTTACCCGACGATCGAAGTCGGTCCGGCCACGCCGCGCACCGACGCCTTCTTAGCGCACAATGCGATTCCGATTCAGTTCACCGAAGAAGACTTCGCCCAGGTTCGCAGCGGCAACTTCGTTACGAAAGTGATCTACCTGCCCGATCCGAACTATCAAGAGCTCGCTTTAGCCGACGTCGAAACGCTCGTCTCGACTCGACTTGATCCCGGCGTCGATCCGATCATGGAAGCCGATCGTCGCGGTACGATCATGGCGATCACCCGCTTGGGCAATAAAGACCTGGAAATGCCGGAAGACGGCCTGCAAGGCGAATTTGATCCGAACGTGATGGCAGGCATGGGCCCCGGCGGCCCGATGGGTTACCCCGGTCTGCCCGGCGGTCATCCTTACTCGACCCCGTACGTCGCCGGAGTGACGACGCCGGAATACGGCATGCCGCGCGTCGGCACGCCGATCGGCTTGCCCGGTCCGGCTCACATTCCGCTCGGCGGCCCGGCCGGCCTGCAAAAGCACGTGATCACCAATCACACGCACATGCACATTCCGGGGCCGACCGACAAGGTCAATATCCATGTCAAGCAAAAGCCGGGTCTGAGCTATCCGACTCCGCCGAACAAAGCTTGGATTGTGGAAGAGAACCTGCATCACGCTCCGGCTTTCGGTCAGCCGCACGCCGACCGACGCCAGTACGTGCCGAGCCCCAACAGCGGCGAATACTGCCCTCCGCAGTAAGCTGACCGCGGCGGCTTTGAGCCCAACGTAAAACCATCGGCACGGTCGGCGGCTGAAAAGCTCGACCGTGCCTTTTCCCATGTCAGGCGAAATCGGACAGACAAGGAAGTTTGTCGATCACCGGCACAGTCAGCAGCGAGACGGATCTTGCATGAATCGCTTTAACCGCTACGACTTGGCTTTGAAACTGAGCCTGGCGGCCGCACTGTTCGCTTGCGGCAATATCGCCCACGCTCAGGAAACGCCCGACCCTTACAAATTTTATCACGAAGGTTTGCCGCCGGGCAAAATTGGGCAATTGCAACTGCTGCAAAAACGCCCTGTCGTCGGTTGGTTTCAACCGGTCGAGTTCGTACCGCCGGCGGGAACGAAGATCTCGTTCACCAACGAAGGCAACTTCGGGCCCGACCTTCCCTCTCCCGCGATCGCCGGTTGCTTGATCGGCCAGGTCTATCGCTTGCGACTGACCGAAATTCCGCTGAACCCCGGCGTCGAATTGTATCCGACGATCGAAGTGATCGACCGACTTTATCCGCCCCCGGGCAAAGAGCTTAAATTTCCGATCCCCGTCCATATCACGCAAGAAGAAATTCGCTATGCGATGGAAGGCAAGTTCGTCACGCGGATCATCTATCTCGAACCGCCGATCGACGCGATTCCCAAAGCGCAAGAGAA
>JBITAD010000214.1:0-3578 GCA_044439945.1 Blastopirellula sp. JB062 | reverse complement strand
TCGGATTGCTTTAACACAGATTTTTCAAACCAGCCAAAAGGTAGAAGATATCGCTTGTTAATATTCTGAAACGTAAAAAAGCAAAAAGGCGTATTCAAGTTCTGGCAAATTCGTGATACTTGATACCCTGAATAAATATATGGTTCTTCCCAGCTGTAAATAATGTCGTAAGGAGAATTGCGGATTAGTTTCCGCAAACTACTTCGATGATACCAAAACAGGTGAATGCGCTGAGAGAGTCGGGTCGGGATCGGAACTGTGCGAAGGTTCGATCCTTCCGGCTCGGGTTCAAATTCGATGGGGCGAAGATCGCCATGAAAAAAAGCGGGGCCTCCGACGGTTACTTCGAATTCAGAATCTTCCGCAATCTTGCGCAAAATGGCCCGATTCATCGCTACGCAATAAGAATGGCCGATAGATAAAATTTTGATCTTTGACATTCGCGGATTCGCTCGATTATTTATGACTTGAGCGAACGCGATCGCATTCGCTCGGTTCTCGCTGGGATGGGGCCGACGCTTGACTGGACCGTTTGCCAGGCGCCCGGCAGCGGCCGCCAAGCGACCAGCCTTGTTGGAAAGCGCGGATCGAATCTCGCAACAATCGCAGCTCGCGCGGCAAGTTGCCATAACGCCAAGTAGCGACCCCGCAAGCCAACAGACCAGGGCCGTTGACGTTTCCGACTAGCAATTGATATACGTAAGCGAGCGCACGACGCCCGGCCGATAAATGTTTAGAGAAGATATAGCCTCGATTGAACAAGCTATTTATTACCTTGACCTGCAGGTCTCCGTCGCGGCCGCCGGCATAGGCCGTATTGGTCGGATGATGATCGACGACGTTTCCATAGTCGAACATGATCCGATAGCCGCGCGAACGTACCTGTAGACAAGCGTCTAATTCAAAAAGCTGCCAATAACGTCGCAAGTTTTCGTCGAATTGATCAAACGCTTGTCGGCGCAGGCTGAAGTTGTATCCCACAAGGTGGTCGACTTCTTGCATCGGCCGATCGCGCCACGATTGAATATGGTCGTACATATTTCCCGATAGCTTGCCGGTAAGGTGGAGTCGCCCCACCGGTTCGACGGCTCGCTTAGGAAACGGGCCATCGGCGGAATAATTATCGGCAGGGCCGCCGACGGCGCCGACCGAGGCGTCTTGGTAAGCCTGCAAATGACGCAATAGCCAATCAGGCCGGGCGACGGCGTCGTCGTCAATAAGAAGAATGATTTCGCCAGTCGCATTTCGCAAGGCAAGATTTTCGGCAGGCACGATCCCCGGCTGTTCAAGGTGCAAGGCCTGAATCGGCAATCGATCGGCTTCTTGAAACTCGCAAGCCACATCGCGCGAGGCGACGTCTTCCGCTTGCCAAACCACCAACACTTCGTTCGGCGGGTGCGTTTGCCGGGCAAGCGCTTCCAAACAATTGCGCAGGGTCGCGGGTCGCCCAAACGTTGGGATCAATATGCTTGAGGTCGGTAATGGAGGCTCGATCGTCAAGTTCATATTCTCATTCGCTAATGGTCGCAAGAGCGTCATAAGGTCGGTTACGCCGCTTTCTTTTGCGGAATGCGGAGGAGCGATTCGACCCGGCTTTTCCAAATCGATCGAATCTCGGCGTCCCAAACGAGAAACCAACTGGCAAGTAAAAATCCTCCTGCCGAAATCGACATCCAAATCGCCAATTCGACCCACCCTGGATTCGGCCGAAACAACGATAATCGCCAGACCATCAGGCCGTAGGGAATCGCAATGAACAATGGTTTTGTCGCGGCTATGAAGAGGCGGTTACGCGGCGTTGCGAACTCGCGCTGCAGTAAGTAGGGCAAAGCGCAAAACAAGACCAGCGTCGTGCTGACCGCCGTACCGATTAATGGGCCGGCTAATCCAAACGCATAAGTCGCGGCGACGCTTACCAAGACGTTCACTGCGGCCCAGCTTAGATTTAAGCGAACAAGCAGCGGCGCTTTGGCGGTCGCGCCAAACGCCCATTTCCATTGCGAAACGATCGGATGCACGTAGCCGACGATCATTGCGGCCAGTACCAACAGCCAGCCGCCAAACTGCGCTTCGCCTACCCAGAGAGTTACGAAGCTTTGGGCGAAAATGCCCGTCGTAAGGCATAAAGCTAACGCGATCACCGCCGTATAGCTGGTTAGCTCGATCAGTCGTTTATTGAATTGATGGATCTCGCCGCGATGGTACAGCTCGGCAAGGGCCGCCCAGCTTGCGCTGCCCAAGGCGAGGACCTGATGTTGCGCCAATTGAATCAGCCGCTGCGTCGCGAAAAACGGCACGACCGATGCCGCTCCCAATAAAAATGCGACAAGCACTTTATCAGATTCCAAGCCGACTTTGCCGCTGATTTGCATTAACAGCGTTGCAGAATTTAGCTCTCGCAGTTTCTTGCGAACCGGCTGTTGCGACTGCGGATTTGAGGGTTCCGTATAAACGTTTCGCCATGCGATTCTTGCGGCGATCGGCAGAAATAGATGACCGAGCGTAAAAGCGACGCATTGCCCAATAATGCCGAACCCTGAATAGGCGAACAGCAGAGCCAGCGCCATGACGATCAACGACTGGACGGCCAGCCCAAGATTCAGCCAATAGCCGCGCTGACGCGCATCAGCCGCATATAGATAGAGACTGAAGGGAAAGACGAAGCTGAGCGGTAACAGACAGAGAACGCCGATTTGCAGTTCCCAAGCAGTTTGATGCGATACCTGAATCAGCCAAGGACTTGCGCCAGCCAATAGCAAGGTCGCAACGGCAAGCAATCCGGCTAATCGGCCGTAAATTTTTTTTCCATACGCGAAAACGTCATGCGCTTTGAATTCCGCCTCTTCGGCCGCCGCCTCGGCGAAGATCGCACGCAGCGCTTGGGCCATCCCAAGTTCGACCAGCCCCAAGAGCGCGTGCCAATCGACGATAGCGCGATACGCGCCAAACTGTTCGTCTCCCAGGTAGCCTAGCAAAAGAGGAGTGATCAGCAGCCCCATGACCATGGTCGTGCCGCTGGTGAACAGCCCGGACGCAAATGTCCAAATCGATCGCCGGGTGCGACTCATTTCGAGCCCTCCGTGCGATTCGCGACCGACTGATAGACGACTCGCGTAAGCCGGGCCGTCTCTTGCCAAGAAAAGCGTTTGCCGCGATTCATCGATTTTTGAGCCAGCGAATGTTGCAGCGATGCGGACTCTGCAAGTTCGTAGAGCAATTTCGCCAGTTGTTCAACGTTTGTCGGAGAAAAAAGCGTTCCGCCGTCTCCTAACACTTCGGGCAAACTGGTGACGTTGGAAGCGAGAATTGGGCAGGCCATCGACATCGCTTCGCACAGCTGTAGCCCGAACCCTTCTTCAAGGCTCGGATAGACGAAGGCGAGCGCCTGGCGATAAAGCGACGGTAAGTCGGCGTCGTCCACGCGTCCTAAAAAGCGAACGGCGGCGTCGATTCCTAATTCCGTCGCAAGGCGACGTAGCCGAGCCAGATTTTTCTCGTCTCCCCCGGCAAGCGCCAATTCAACGTTTTTGATGTTGGCTGCGGCGAACGCCTGGAGCAAGAATTCAAGATTCTTTCGC